>JBPCOR010000124.1:0-2972 GCA_051000035.1 Mycobacteriales bacterium
TCGCGCTCCACCGACGCTCCTGAGGCGAAGGCCGCCGCATCGGCCCCAGCGCACCGCGCCACACTTCGATAGCCCATCGCCGTCGACGAGCTACTCATCAGGAGGTACCCGCGGTGCTCAAGCGATAACCTCAATCCTCAATCGGACCACCCGACCGAAGATCCAATGCCTAGGAATTTCGGTGATCAGGACGGCGGAATGGCCAAGGTCGCCGGCAACATCCGGGCGTCGGGCGCGATGTCTGAGGTTCGCGGCGACGACCGGGCCGACGATCCGGCAGGTTGTGTCGGCGACGTTGCGGAGCAGCGGACGGCAGCGGCACGGTTGTCAATGTCGTGGTGGGCGATCCGGAGGCTCATCGTGTCGCATGGGTCGCCGATCAGGTCTAGGAGTCGGTGATCGAGGAGTTGTGGCCGAAGGCCGCACGACCTGCCGCCGAGTCATCGCGTACCGATACTCGCGGTCGAGCGTAGCCGGGCGGCCGCGACTGAGACGTTCCGGTCTGTGGCGGTGATCGTCATGCGTATATGGCTGCGGCCGGAGACTCCGTAGATCTCTCCCGGAACGCAGATGATGCCGTGGCGAGCGAACCACGAGGCTATCTGCCAGCAGTCCTCGCCGTCTCGACGGACCCAGAGGTACAGTCCTCCCTCGGAATGATCAACGGTGAAACCGGCCGCCTCGACAGCGGATTTCAGCACGTGCCGACGGCGAAGGTAACGTTCCCGTTGCGACGTTACGTGCACGTCGTCGTCCAATGCCGCCGTCATCGCGGCCTGCACCGGCAAAGACACCATCTGACCCATGTGCTTGCGGTACTCGAGCAAGCGCGACACGAGCGCAGGGTCGCCGGCCAGGAAGGCGGCGCGGTAGCCGGCCAGGTTTGACCTCTTCGATAGCGAGCTGGTGATCAGCAGGCCGGAAGGGTCGTCGCCACAGACGTCGGGATGCAGGACAGAGACGGCTCGGCGGTCCCACCCGAAATCGAGATAGCACTCGTCGCTGACCAACAGCGTGCCGGTGGTGCGGGCGCGGGCCACGAGGTCGCGCAGGTCCGTGGCGCCGAGCACCCGGCCCTCCGGGTTGCTGGGGGAGTTCACCCACAGGACCGCAACGCCTTCGGTATCGACTTGCAGGGGATCGGGATATCGATCGGGCTTCGCCCCAACCGACAGTGCGCCGATCTCGTAAGTCGGATAGCACAGGTCCGGGATCGCGATCACATCGTCCGAGCCAAGGCCGAGGAACGCCGGCAGCTGCGCAATCGCCTCTTTCGAACCGATTGTGGGCAGCACCATGTCTGCATCGAGACACCGAACCCCTCCTCGGCGCGCGAGGTATCCCACCACGGCCGCACGCAACGCCAGCGTTCCTTCCGTGGGTGGATAGCCGGGAGCGTCCACCGCGCCGATCAACGCATCGCTCACCGCCCCCGGCGTCGGGTCCACCGGCGCTCCCACCGAAAGGTCGATCGTCTCATCCGCCTGCTCCCGCACCGTCGCCCACAACGGGGCGAGCTGATTCCACGGGAACTCCGGAAATCGCTGGTCGGCCATCGTGGCCATCCAGCGGGGTGCCGTCTGGCCGGTCATCACCAGCCGCTACCGGCGCATGGCAATTGCACGGCCTTGGTTTCGAGGAACTCCTCGATCCCCCAGCTGCCCAGTTCACGCCCGTTGCCGGACTGCTTGTACCCGCCGAACGGTGCGCGGGGATTCCATGCCGCCCCATTCACATCAACCCTGCCGGTACGCAGCCTTCGTGCGACCCCGAAGGCTTGCTCGTCGTCCGCTCCCCAGACGCCGCCCGCCAGGCCGTAGGACGTCGCGTTGGCGATAGCGACCGCCTCGTCGACGTCTCCGTACGGCAGCATGACAAGCACGGGGCCGAACACCTCCTCTTGGGCTATTCGCGACTGGGGCGACACCCCGCTGAGGACCGTTGGGCGAACGTAATGGCCCACGCTCAACCCGTCCGGACGTTCGATCCCACCCGAGACGACGGTTGCCCCGTCGGCCACGGCCCCCGCGATGTAGTCCAGCACGGAGCGGCGCTGGACCGCGGAGATCACCGGGCCCAGGTCGGTAGCCTCCTGTCGAGGATCTCCCACAACGTGCCTGCTCGCGGCTGCCTCCGCCACCGCCAACGACCGCTCGATCTCAGACCGGGGCACGAGCAGCCGCGTCCACGCCGCGCACGTCTGGCCGCTGTTGACCATCGCGTTGGCGACCGTGGCCGCAACGGCACGCTCCACATCTGCGCCGGGTAGCACGAGGCTCGCTGACTTGCCGCCCAGCTCCAGGCACACGCGCTTCACGGTGTCGGCGGCCATGGCCGCGACCCGGCGCCCCACGCGGGTGGACCCGGTGAAAGAAACCACGTCCACGTCGGGGTGGGTGCACAGCAGCTCGCCTACCTCGCTGCCGGGCCCCGGAACGAGATTGAACACACCAGGCGGGAGCCCGATCGCCTCGGCCGCATCGGCAACGATGAAGGCGGAAAGCGGCGTGAGTCCCGCCGGCTTGACGACGACAGGGCAGCCGGCGGCGAGGGCGGGCGCGACCTTGGCGATCAGCTGATAGAGCGGGTAGTTCCAGGGCGTGATCGCCCCGACCACTCCGGCTGGTTCGCGCAGCACCCGGGTGTGATCGACGCGGTCGTCAAAGGCAAAGGTCTGCAGAAGGTCGGTGTAGCTGTCCAGTACCGCCAGCGCCTGGCCCACGTGTGATGAACGCGCCAAGCCCGCCGGTGTACCGACCTCGCCGACCAGGGTGTCCACCAGCAGGTCGCAACGGTCTCGAAGCGCCACGGACAACTCACGCAGCACGTGGCTCCGATACGCCGGCGTGGTAGAGCCCCACGCGGGGCGAGCGGTCACGGCGGCCTCGACGGCCTCCGCGGCGTCTGTTGCGGTAGCGCTACGAACCCAGCCCATCACCTCCTCTGTCGCCGGATTCTCGACATCGCGGATC
>JBPCOR010000170.1:0-2519 GCA_051000035.1 Mycobacteriales bacterium
CCGTACTCGACGTAGGTCCCGAGCTTGCGCAGCAGGGTCAGGCCCTGCAGGACGGCCGTTGGGTGCCCGCTGCCCTCGAGGTAGACATCGGCGCCGTAGCCGTCGGTCAGCCCGTCGACGACCCGCCGCGGATCGTCCCGGCCGACATTCACGGTCCGGTCGGCGCCGCACAGCCCGGCCAGCTCCAACCGCTCGTCGGAGACATCCAGCGCGACGACGTGCGCCGGGCACTTCGCGCGCGCGCCGGCGACCATGCCGAGCCCGATCGGCCCGCAACCGGCCACCACGACGACGTCGTCGAACGTGATCCCACCGCGCTCGACGGCATGCAGTGCGCAGGACAGCGGCTCGGCAAAGGCCGCGTGCGCGGGCGGCAGACTCTCCGGCACCCGGTGCACCAGGGCCCCGGCCGGGAAGACCATGTAGCTGGCCATCGCCCCCGGGGTGCGCCGTTTGAATCCGTAGATGTCGTGCGGCGCGCACATCCAGTACTGGCCGCGCCGGCAGTACCGGCATCTCCAGCAGGGCACGATCTGCTCGGACACCACCCGGTCGCAGACGCCGACCGCCCAGCGGCCGGCCGCCTCGTCGTCGAGTGCGGTGACGTGCCCGACGAATTCGTGACCGGGGATGACCTCGGTCTCCGCCCAGGCCGGCCGCTCGGCGTCGCCCCAGAATTTCGCCGCGCCGTGGTAGCACTTCAGGTCGCTCGCGCAGATACCGACGGCCTCGACGCGTACCAGCGCCTCCCCCGGGCCCGGGACGGGAATCGGGACGTCCTCGATCCGGTAGTCCTTCGGGCCGTGGCAGACGACCGCCTGCATGGTCTGTGACACGGGCCCTCCACGTCGGGTTGCCTTCGGGTTGTCCGCACCGGTGTTGCCTTCACTGGTGCGAGTGACGGGACTCACGTTATCGCGTTCTGAACATATGTCCAGTACATTTGCTCACAGGTTTCCGGCAGGGCGACAATCGGGTACGGGATGCTGGGCGACATGGACCGACGGACGGGGCCCACCGCGGACGAGCCCGCGCCCGATGCCGGTCCGAAGTCCTCCGCGGCGCTGATGTACGCCGCGGCGTCGCTGTACTACCTGCAGGACGCCACCCAGGCCGAGATCGCCCGCCGGCTCCGGACCAGCCGGCCGACCGTGAGCCGGCTGCTGTCCGAGGCGCGGCGGCGCGGCATCGTCCGCATCGAGGTCGTCGCGCCGGCGGATGCCGATGAGCAGGACCTGGCCGACCGGGCGGCGCGAGCCCTCGATCTGCGCGCCGTCCATGTCTCGCCGGCCATCCACCCACCGCTGGGGGGCACGCTGCTCGCGCCCGGCCTGTCCACCGCGCTCGATTTGGCCGGCATCGTGCCCGGCGACGTGCTGCTCGTCTCCTCCGGGCGGACGGTGTACGAGGTCGCGCAGGGCGATCTCCCGCGGTTGCCCGGCGTCCTGCTCGCTCCGACGATCGGCGGGCAGGACGAGCCCGAGGGCTGGTATCAGCCCAACGAGATCACCCGTCAGCTCGCGGCCAAGGTCGGCGGGGCGCCGTCGTTCATCTTCGCCCCCGCGATGCCGAGCGCGAGCCTGTTCGCCTCGCTCATGGACGACGCCGACACCCGGCGGGTGTTCCAGATGTGGCGGCTGGCGCGCTGCGCGGTGCTCGGCGTCGGCGGGCCGCCGCACACCCGCCAGTCGCTCCCGCGCTTCATCTCGGACACGTCGTCACTACGGGCCGCCGTCGGCGACGTGTGTTCACGGTTCTACGACAGCGAGGGCCACGCCGTGGCGTTTCCCGGCTCGGATCGCCTCATCGCTCTCGGCCTGGCAGACCTGCGCCGTATCCCGATCCGGATCGCGGTCGCCTACGGCGAGATCAAGGTGCCTGGACTGCTGGCGGGTGCCCGGGCGGGGTACTACAACCAGCTCGTCACCGACGTACCGACCGCGGCGGCCTTGCTCTCGGCGGCGGAATCGGGTCGCGCGGCTAGCTGAGCGGGACTAGCCGGGCGATACCCGAGCGGGAGGCGGCGAGGTGGACGCCGCCGGGCAGGCGGCGGCCCCAATCCATGCCGATCATGCGCAACACGCGCGCGACACGCCGGCAGACGCCGCCAGGTGCGCATGGTCGTGCTAGATCTCGCCGCGGCGCAGGCCTTCTACGGCACGGTGTTCGGCTGGACGTTCACCCCGGTCGGCGACGACCACGTCCTGATCACTGCCGGCGACGAGCAGATCGGCGCTTTCGGCAAGCTCAGCCCGGCCGAAAACCGGTCCGCGCGGCTCCGCGCGGGTCGAGGGCATCGAGGCCACCATCGCCACCGCCGTCGCCGCACCCCGGTCACAGGTGCACGTCCGCGCGGCCATCGACGAGAGAAGCTGGCGGGCCGGCGGGCTGGCTCCCGCCGGGCCGAGCCGGCCGCCGACTGAGCGGATACGCACCTGTTTCTGGTCAAGATCCGGTGCATTGCACTCGGTCGGCGCGGGCAACGCACCCATCCTGGTCGGCGGCGACCCGGCCATACC
>JBPCOR010000137.1:0-2898 GCA_051000035.1 Mycobacteriales bacterium
CCCGCCGGCTTCGCGGCAGCGCTCGCAAGCTCGGACTGGGCCGCGCAGAGCGCCTTGATGAACGGCTTCGAGGCCTCCAGGCCGGCCGAGACGATCTCCTCGGTCGGGGCGGTGGCGCCGCCGGCGACGAGCTCGACGGTCGACTCGGTCGACTCGGCCTCGACCATCATGATGGCGACGTCGCCGTCGTCGCGCACCCGGCCGGCCACGACCATGTTGAAGACGGCCCGCTTCAGGTGCTCGTCGGTCGGGAACGCGACCCACCGATCACCGATCAGGGCGACCCGGGTCCCCGCCACCGGGCCGGTGAACGGCAGGCCGGCGAGCAGCGTCGACGCGCCGGCGGCGTTGATGGCGACGACGTCGTAGTTCTCGCCCGGGGCGAGCGACAGGACGGTGATCACGACATTGACGTCGTTTCGGAAGCCCGTTGCGAACGACGGCCGCAGCGGCCGGTCGATCAGCCGGCAGGTGAGGATGCCCTGCAGGCTCGGCCGACCCTCCCGCCGGAAGACCGCTCCGGGGATCTTGCCGGCGGCGTAGGAGCGCTCCTCGACGTCGACGGTGAGCGGGAAGAAGTCGACCTGCTCCCGCGGCGACTTGGACGCTGTGGTGGCGGACAGCAGCATGGTCTCGTCGTCGAGGTAGACGACGACCGCGCCGTTGGCCTGCCTGGCCAGCCGGCCGGTCTCGAAGCGAACGGTGCGGGTGCCGAAGCTGCCGTTGTCGATAACCGCGGTTGCGACGGTCGAACCGTCGGTGTGGGGGACGGTCGAACCGTCGGTGTGAACTGTTTCTGACACGAGCGTCAGATTCCTTCCGTCATCTGCCCGCGTGCGCAGCCGGTCGGCCGGGTTCATTCGCGACCGGTCTTCGATCGAAGCCGGCGGGCGTGCTGTCTCCCGCCGGCCACTACCGAGGACCGGCCAGGCGCGAAAGGTGCAGGTCGCCGTCTGGGCGCGGGCTCGGGTTCGTACGACGGGTCCGTCGTACGAGTGAGCGGGGAGCGGCGGGCGGTGACCCGGCCCGCTCCCCCGGTGCCTATCGCCGCAGGCCGAGGCGCTCGATGAGCGCGCGGTAGCGGGCGATGTCGGTGTTCTGGACGTATTTCAGCAGCCGCCGGCGGCGGCCGACGAGCAACAGCAGGCCGCGACGGCTGTGGTGGTCGTGTTTATGCAGCTTCAGGTGCTCGGTGAGGTCGGCGATCCGCCGGGTCAACACGGCTACCTGCACCTCGGGCGAGCCGGTGTCGCCGTCGTGGGTGGCGTGCTCGGTGATGATCTGACTCTTGATGGTGGCGTCGAGCGGCACTGGACTCCTCGGTTGCTAGGCGTGCCCGCGGTCGTCCTCACGAGGGCACTCGATAGGGCCAGGTCACGCCTGGTCACCGAACAGCATACCGGCCGGCCGGGGGCAGGCGCGAGGCGCGCGATTCCGGTCCCGTGGCCGACGCCGTGCCGCGCGGCTCAGCGAATGAGCTCGCGGGTACGCCCGACGTCGCGGCCCATCTGCTCGATCAGCTCGCCGACGGATTCGAACCGCACCGTCGCGCGCAGCCTCACGGTGAATTCGCAGCCGATCGGCTCGCCGTAGATGTCCTCGTCGAAGTCCAGGATGTGCCCCTCGACTCGGCGCTCGGAGCCGTCGAAGGTCGGGTTGGTGCCGATCGAGATCGCCGCCGGCAGCCGGCGTGGACCGGCGACACCGCGGCCCGCCGACCCGGGCGCCGACAGCACGACCCGCCCGGCGTACACACCGTCGGCCGGCACCGCGGTGTAGGGCTGCAGGGCCAGGTTGGCGGTGGGATAGCCGAGCTCGCGTCCGCCGCGCCCGTCCCCGCGCACCACGATGCCGTCGAGGCGGTGGTCGCGCCCGAGAGCGGCGCTCGCGGACTCGACGTCGCCCGCATCGACGCAGGACCGGATGTACGTCGAGGAGTAGGCGCGGTCGCCGGTCGCGACGATGTCGGCCGCGTCGACGGAGAAGCCGAACCTCATGCCGTCCCGCCGCAGCGTCTGCACGTCACCCGCGGCCCGTCGGCCGTACCGGAAGTTGCGCCCGACGACGACCTCGGCGGTGTGCAACCGCTCGACCAGCACGGCGTGCACGAATTCGGCTGGGTCCAGCCGGCTGAAGTCACGGGTGAAGGCCAGCACGCAGAGCACGTCGACGCCGAGGTCCTCGATCAGTTCGGCCTGGTACGCCGGCGAGGTCAGCCGGGCCGGATGGCTGCCGGGCCGGACGATCTCGGCCGGGTGGGGATCGAATGTGACGACCACGCTGGCGAGACCCGCGTCCCGAGCGCGGCGGACGGTCTCGCCGATGATCTGCTGATGGCCCCGGTGCACGCCGTCGAAGACGCCGATGGTCACGACGCATCGACCCCAGTCGCCGGGCGCGTCGGCCACGCCCCGCCACCGCTGCACAATGCCCCCTCCGGTCGGTTCGGCCATCAGCTTGTCAGAGCCGGGCCGCGTGGCTGGCGGCACTCCCGGCCGCACTCCTGACCGCACTCCGGGCCGCACTCCTGGCACGCCGAGAGTGCAGATAACGCATGGTCGTGGCCTGCGAAGCGTGCATTACCTGCACTGTCGGCAGATCGCCTGACGGGTCCCGCGGCCGGCTGAGTCATCGAGCCGGTCGCAGGACGACGAGGGGCCGGGCGGCGCCGTCGGTTTCGGCCATCAGGGCGATCACGTGCCCGTCGGTGCCATAGGCGCCGTAGGCACCGTCGATCCCGGCCATCCGCAGCCGCCCGCAGCGGGAGACGACGCGCGCCTCGTCGGCGTCGAGTTCGCGCCGGCCGAAGACCCGGCCGGTGACGTCGTCGAGACTGATGACCGCCGACTCTGCCTGCTGGGCAAGGGTTTCCAGCGTCACGGCGGCCATGAGGTCGAA
>JBPCOR010000159.1:0-7965 GCA_051000035.1 Mycobacteriales bacterium
TTCAGCGTGGTGGTGGCCCTGCTCGCCGCCGGCGTGCTGGCGCGGGTCGTCGTCCGGCCGCCGACGGTACAGGCGGGGACGGGACCGGCGAGCACGTGACTGCCCGCGTGCCGAACGCCATCGTTCCGGCGTGACGCGCGGGGAGCCACGCCGCCGCGCCCTCGCAGCGTGCTGGACCACAGATGGCGGCGATCGTTTGTCACCACGGTCGCCAGAGCCACCGCCCCGACAAACGACGCGCGCGACCGGCGAGCAGCACGGCGCCGCCGCCACCGGCGTCAAGCGGCGCCCGGACGAGGCCACCACGTCGCCGCCGCGGGCAACCATCGCCTTGCCGCGGGCACTAGGCTCCCGCGTCGTGCGCATCCTGGTCACCGGCTGGGCCGGCTTCATCGGCTCGCACGTCGCCGACGCGCTGGCCGCGGCCGGCCACGACGTATTGCTGCTGGACCTGCTACTTCCCGCGGCCCACCCGCGCTATGACGGTGGCCGGCCGCCCTACGTGCGGCACCCGCTGGTGGTCGGCGACGTCCGCGACCGATCCACTCTCGACGAGGCACTATCCACTGTGGACGTCGTGTGTCATCAGGCGGCAATGGTCGGGCTCGGCGTCGACGTCGGCGACCTACCCGAGTACACCTCGCACAACATGCTGGGCACCGCGCAACTGCTGGCCGCGATGGCGACGGCCGGCGTGGCCCGGCTCGTCCTGGCGAGCTCGATGGTGGTCTACGGAGAGGGCCGGTATGCCTGCCCGCGGCACGGGACGGTCGCGCCAGCACCGCGCGGCGAGGCGGACCTGCGGGCCGGTCGGTTCGAGCCGCGGTGCCCGCACTGCGGCTGCGAGCTCGCCGCCGGGCTGGTCGCCGAGGACGCACCGGCCGATCCACGGAACGCCTACGCCGCAAGCAAGATCGCGCAGGAACACCTGGCCGCATCCTGGGCCCGCAGCACCGGCGGCAGCGCCGTCGCACTGAGATACCACAACGTCTACGGCGCGCGGATGCCCCGGGACACGCCGTACGCCGGGGTCGCGTCGGTCTTCCGGTCGGCACTCGAGCGCGGCGAGGCGCCGCGGGTCTTCGAGGATGGCGGGCAGCGCCGGGACTTCGTCGAGGTCCGCGACGTGGCGGCCGCGAACGTCGCCGCTCTGCACAACGGCGGTCCGCCGGGCAGCCTGCACGCTTACAACGTCTGTTCGGGCGAGCCGCACACCATCGGCGACCTGGCCCACGCGTTGGCGGCGGCGACCGGGGGCCCGGCGCCGGTGGTGACCGGTGACTACCGGCTCGGCGACGTACGACATGTCGTCGCGTCTGGCGCGCGGGCACGCGAGGAGCTCGGATTCGCAGCCACGATCGGGTTTTACAACGGTGTCACGGAGTTCGCCACGGCGCCGCTGCGCGGCTAGGCCTCGGCTAGGCCGGTCCTGAGTCGGGGGTCAGCAGGTCACCCGGCGATAGGAAGCTTCACCCGGAACCGGCAGCCGGGCGGGACGTTGGTGACCGTGATCTCGCCGTGGTGGGCGTGCACCAGCCCCTGGGCGATCGCGAGCCCCAGCCCGCCACCGTCGGACGTCGTCGGCGATCGCGCGGGCTCACCGCGGAAGGCCACATCGAAGACGCGGGACAGATCGTCGGCCGGGATGCCGCCGCAGGCATCCTGCACCGAGAGCCACACCTGCGAGCCGTCGACGCCCGCGTCGACGACGACCGAACCGTCGCTCGGGGTATGCCTGATCGCGTTCCATAGCAGGTTGCGTACCACCCGGGACAGCTCAGCGTCGCCGGCCCGAACCATCGGCCAGACCTGCGGTACGGCGACGATCGACACCCGTTGTGCCTGGGCGGCCGGCACGACCGTCGCGACCGCGTCGGAGACGAGGTCACCGAGTGAAACGGCATCCAGGCGCAGCCGTAACGCGCCGGCGTGGATCCGGGACAGCTCGAAGAGATCGTCGACCATCCGGGCCAGCCGGTCGGTCTCGATCCGGATCCGGCGGTGATATTCAGCGACCTGATCCGGGTCGTCGACCACCCGGTCCTCCAGGGCCTCGGCCATGGCTCGCATGCCCGCGAGCGGGGTGCGCAGGTCGTGCGACACCCACGCGACGAGCTCGCGACGGCTCTCCTCCATGGCGCGCTCACGGACCCGCACCTCCCGCTCCCAGACGCTCTGCCCGGCCAGCCGCCGGCCGAGCAGCAGCGCGGATCCCAGCCCGACCAGTCCCGCGACGGCCACGACGATCAGCACCACCGAAAGGTCGTGCCCGGACAGGAACATCGCCTGCGCCGTGCCGACGACGCCCGCGACGACGGCGAGGACGGCGACCAGGACCACGACGCTCACGTTGGCGGTGATCGACCGCCGCCGCAGCGCCCGCAGCACCGCCATCCCGATCACCACGACCGGTGCGGCGCAGGCCAGCGTGATCAGGACGACCTGCACCTTCGCCGGCATCAGGACACCGCCGCCGCGCCGTCGTAGCGATAGCCGACCCCCCACACCGTCACGATCCGCCGGGGTGCGGCGGCATCGGTCTCGATCTTCTCCCGCAGCCGACGGACGTGCACCGTCACGGTGGCATGATCCCCGAATGTCCATCCCCACACGTGTTCGAGCAGCTCGACCCGGGAGAATGCCTGACCGCGGTGCCCGAGCAGGAAGGCCAGCAGGTCGAATTCGCGCACGGTCAGGGAGAGCGGGGCGCCGTGCAGGGTTGCCCGGCGCGCACCGCAGTCGATCAGCAGATCACCGTCGCGCTCGACCTGGCTTGCCGGTGCGGGCGCGGTGGCAGCGCGGCGCAGCACCGACCGGACCCGCAACGCCAGCTCGCGTGGCGAGAACGGCTTCGTGACGTAGTCATCGGCGCCGAGCTCCAGCCCCAGCACCCGGTCGGACTCGTCGCCAAGGGCTGTCAGCATCACGATCGCGACCGGCTGGCGGGCGCGCAGCTCCCGGCAGACATCCAGGCCCGACCTGCCCGGCAGCATCAGGTCGAGCACGACGAGATCCGGCGGGTCGGCGAGCGCGCGCTGCAGGGCGACGGCGCCGTCGCCGACCACGTCGACGTCGATGCCGTCGCGCCGCAGGTAGCGGCTCACCACGTCGCTGACCGTCGGGTCGTCGTCGACGACGAGCACGCGGGCCGTGCCACGGCTCACCACGGCGAGACCACGAAGGTCTGGATCGCGATGGTGACGATGACCTGCGCGGCCAGCCACCACCGCACGTCCCGGCGGGGCAGCAGGGCGGCCGCGACGGCGAGCCAGGGCATGAACGGCAGCCACACCCGCTCCACCTCGCCGCGCGCCAGGCCGGACAGGTCGGCGACCAGCAGGCCGATGCCGGCCGCCGCGACGAGGACCATGAGGCCCCGCTGCGATCGCGGATTCCCATGCCCAGCAGGGCGATGAGCGACCCGGCCGAGACCGGCGAGCACGGCTGGACCGAGGGCGATGGCCAGGATGGCGAGATCGGCGACGACGAAGTAGTAGTACGGCCGGGCGCCGGCAGCGCCGAGGTGGACCCGCTCACGGGTGGCCGTGAGCCCGTCGAACCACCAGAATCCGGCGGCCGCGACGGTCGCCACGACCGCCGTCACGGCGACCGCACCGACGAGCAGCGGCCGGACCCGCCGGCGGACGGCCACGACGGCGATCGCCAGCGGTGCCAGCAGGACCAGGCCGTAGGACAGGAAGATGCCGCCGCCGAGCAGCAGTCCCCCGGCGACGGCCAGCAGGTCGGATCTGATCCCGGTGCGGTGCGCCGCCGCCGACAGGGCCGCGATCCCCCATGCCGTGACTCCGAGGAACCACGCGTCGGCGGACACCGCGATCCACAGGACGGCTGGGAGGGCGACCAGGAACGGTGCGGCGGCGCGTGCCGCGGCTGCCCCGGCGACGTCGCGCGCCACGAGCAGCACGGCGGGCACCGCGAGGGCACCGCCGGCGATGCACAGCGCAGCTGCGAAACCGACTGCGCCCAAACCGATGCGGTGCAGTGCCCAGAAGGTCAGCAGCGCGCCGGGCGGGTGCCCTGCCACGTGCGTCGTCCACGGGTCCGCGGCCGACAGGATGTGATCGGTGAATCCGCGCAGCGTCGACGCGACGCCGTGCACCCTGGGGACGTCGTTCTCGTACTGACCGCTGGCGACGAGGGGCTGGATCAGTCCCTTGTGGACACCGTCGACCAGGGCCAGCAGCGTCGACCATACCGCGCTCGTCACGGCACCGAGAATGAGCAGCCGCCGCCAGGACAGCCGCTGCGTGATCGCCGGTCCCCACCCGACCACGACGACCCCGAGCGCCACGACGGGTCCGGTGCTGAAGCCGCCTCGGACGCCGTACGCCCCCGCCAGCAGGTCGCCGTGACCGAGCAGCAGCGGCACGCCGTAGCGGCGCAGCAGCGCGCCCCAGCCGCCGATGAGGATGGAAACGAGCAGGACGGTGCCCGCCACGATCACGTCGCGGCGCGCCGGACCTCGGCGTGCCGGCGGGTCGTGATCACGGCGCACCAACGCCGTGGGCTGCTCGGTGGTCGCCACGTCCGCGAGCCTACGGCGGCCGCAACACAGTGACGTCGGACGTTCGCACCTCGTAACACGCATCCGGGCTGTGCCCGGGTTATCGTCTCAGCGTGATCGACGTGGTGTTCCCGTGCCTCGATGAGGCCGCCGCCCTGCCGGGCCTGCTCGGCAGGATGCCCGCCGGATTCCGGGCACTGGTCGCCGACAATGGCTCCACCGACGGCTCACCGGCGATCGCCCGCGACCTGGGCGCGACGGTGATATCCGTTCCGCAGCTCGGATTCGGCGCCGCGGTGCACGCCGGTGTGCTCGCCGCCGATTCCGATGTGGTCTGCATCTGCGACGCCGACGGGTCGCTCGACCCGGCCGATCTGCCGCTGGTGGCCGGCCCGGTCGGCGCCGGGTCGGCGGACCTGATGCTCGGTCGCCGCCGCCCGACCTGCCGCAGCGCCATGCCACCGCATGCCCGGCTGGGCAATGCGATCCTCGCTGCCCAGATTCGGCGGTGCACCGGAGTGTCGGTGCGTGATTGCGGCCCGATGCGGGCCGTCCGCCGGGACGCGCTGCTCGCCCTGGACGTCACCGACCGACGGTTCGGCTATCCGCTGGAAATGGTGCTGCTGGCGGCGCGCGCCGGCTGGCGCGTGGGCGAGGTCGACGTGCCGTACGCGCCGCGCGCGGCGGGCACCCGGTCCAAGGTCACCGGCACCGTCGGCGGAACCGCTCGTGCGGTCCGCGACATGCGGGCGGTGCTGGCTCGATGACGAGCTGGAATGCCACCCTGCCAGTGGATCTGGCGCTCCTGGTGACCGCGAAGGAGCCGCTACCCGGGCGGGTGAAGACCCGCTTGTGCCCGCCGTGCACGCCGGAGGAGGCCGCGGCCATCGCCGCCGGTGCGCTCGCCGACACCCTCGACGCGGTGCGCCGGGCCCGCGTGACCCGTCGTGTCCTCGCCATCTGCGGTGATTGCGCCGCTCCGGGGCTCGACGTGGTGCACCAGCGCGGCGACGGACTCGCCGAGCGGATCGCGCTCGCCGTCGCCGACGCCTCGGCGCTCGGCAGCGGGCCGGTGCTGCAGCTCGGAATGGACACCCCGCAAGCCGGCGCGCATCTGCTCGAGCGGTGCGGACGGGCGTTGCTGCGGGACGGCGTCGATGCCGTCCTCGGCCCGGCGCAGGACGGCGGCTGGTGGGCGCTCGGGGTGCGCGAACCCGCTATGGCGCAGGTGATTCTCGGCGTACCGATGTCGACCGAACGCACCGGCCGTCTCGCCCTCGGCGCGCTGCGGCGGGCCGGTCTGCGGGTGGCGCTGGTGCCGTCGCTGCGCGACGTCGACACGATCACCGACGCGCTCACGGTCGCGGCCCAGGCACCGAACGGCGCCTTCGCCGCGGCGGTCCGGCTCGCTCGCTACGCGGACGCAGCCGCCGCCGGGTCCGATGCGGCGTACGCATGACGGCTGCGATCGATTGCTACGAACAGGGAATCCGCGCGCAGGCGACCGGCGGCGACGCCGGGTGGCGGCTGCGGACCGACGCCGGCCGGACGTTGCGCCCTCAATTCACCCGCTGGTGCGCGGATCTCTTCCCCGGCGACGGCCGGCTGCTCGACGGATGCACCGGCCCGACGATCGACATGGGCTGCGGCCCGGGCCGGCTGGTGTCCGCGCTCACCGGCCGCGGCGTGCCGGCCCTCGGCGTCGATGTGGCGGCCGAAGCCGTCCGGCAGTGCATCTCCCGCGGCGGCAGCGCGATCCAGCGCGACTTCTTCGGCCGGCTGCCCGGTGAGGGCCGATGGGAGCACGCCCTGCTGGCCGACGGCAACGTCGGAATCGGCGGTGATCCGCTGGCGGTGCTGCGCCGGGCCCGTCGGCTGGTGCGGCCCGGTGGTCGACTGCACGTCGAGACCTGCGCGCCGGGAACCGGCATGCGGATGCTCTCGATGCGCTTCGAGCGCGGGCGGCAGCAAAGCGACTGGTTCGCCTGGGCGCTGGCCGGTGCCGACGTGGTCTGCGACCTTGCCGCACCGACCGGTCTGCGCGTCTGTGCGGTGTGGACGGAGGATGGACGATGGTTCGTCGTACTCGACGCCACCTGAGCGCGCGCTCGGACCGGCCGGGCGGCCGGCTCTCGACCCTGCGACGCACGGTCGAGGAACACCCGCCGCCGGGTCCGTTCCGGCCTGGGTTCTGGCGCAGCCCGTTGCGCGGCCCGTGGCTCACCGCGGCGTTCGGGCTGGTCCTGCTGGTCGGCGTGATCGTGCTGTTCGTCACCGGCCTGCTGTCCTACGCCGCCTATAACCCCGACCTGCCCGGCAACGACCAGACTCCCGGCAAGGGCCTGCTCGGCTTCTACCTGTTCTCCTGGCCGACCCACCCGTACTGGCTCTACCGCGTCCTGCAGGGCCTGCACGTCACGCTCGGTTTGGTGCTGATCCCGGTCCTGCTCGGCAAGCTGTGGTCGGTCATCCCGAAACTCTTCCAGTGGCCGCCGATCCGCACCCCCGCGCAACTCCTCGAACGGGCGTCGCTGCTGCTGCTCGTCGGCGGAGCAATCTTCGAGTTCGTGACCGGCCTGCTCAATGTGCAGTACTGGTACGTCTTTCCCGGCTCCTTTTACACCCTGCACCTGTACGGCGCATGGGTGTTCGTCGCCGCGTTCGTCGTACACGTCGGGCTGAAGCTTCCCACCATGGTGCGCGCGCTGCGCTCCCGCCGGCTGCGCGACGAGCTTCGCACCGACACGGCACACACCGTGGCCGAGCCGCCCGATCCCGACGGTCTGGTGAGCGACCACCCCGCCAAGGCGACGATGTCGCGTCGGGGCGCGATCGGACTGGTCGGTGCGGGCTCGTTCATCCTGTTCGTCCTCACCGTCGGACAGAGCATCGGTGGACCGTTGCGCCGTACCGCGCTGCTCGCACCGCGCGGTACGAATCCCGGGACCGGACCCAACGGCTTCCAGATCAACAAGACGGCCGGCGATGTGGGGGTCACCTCGGCGGCCCGGCATCCCGGCTGGCGGCTGGAACTGCACGGCGCCTCGACGACGGCGTCGTTCACCCTCGCCCAGCTGCTGGCGATGGAGCAGCACACCGCGCACCTGCCGATCGCCTGCGTGGAGGGCTGGTCGACCGGCGACCAGGCGTGGAGCGGCGTCCGGCTGCGCGACCTCGCCCGGATGGCGGGCGTGGCCGATCCCGCGTCGGTCTACGTCGAGTCGCTGCAGCGGGGCGGCTTGTTCAGCAAGGCGAGCCTGCGCGGCAACCAGGTGCTCGACCCGGACAGCCTGCTGGCGCTGCGGGTCAACGGCGCCGAGCTCTCGGTCGACCACGGCTACCCGGCCCGGGTGATCGTGCCGGACAACCCAGGCGTCCACAACACAAAGTGGGTTGCCAAGCTGACCTTCCAGGCCTGACATGCGCCGGTTCATCCGCTC
>JBPCOR010000178.1:0-7723 GCA_051000035.1 Mycobacteriales bacterium
ATACTGAGACGATCACCTGCCCAATCTGTGGAGTCACCGCTGTCCGCGCCGGCCGCCGCCGCTACTGCAGCGACGCCTGCCGACAAGCCGCCTGGCGCCGCCGAGCCGCAACACCCGACCCGCCGACCGTCCTGCCCGCCAACAAATCCCGCCGAGCGCACACCATCTACCAATGCAGCGAGTGCGACACCCGCTTCCACGCCGAACAATGGTGCTACGACTGCAACCGCCCCGCCCGACGACTCGGACCCGGCGGCAGCTGCACCTGCGGCGAGCTGATCACCGTCGACGAACTGCTCAACACAGAGCCCTGAGCGTTCGGCAACAACCAACCGGCAAGATCAAACTGCCAACAGGTTGACACAGAGGGTGTCATGACAGCTCCGACATCGATCCCGAGCGTCAGCTGGCGGGCGATCGAGCCGTCGGATCTGGGCGCCGTGACCGATCTGCTCGCCGCCGCCGAAGCGGTCGACCACACCGGGGAGAATTTCGACGTCGACGATGTCACCCGGTTCTATCAGAGCCCGGACATCGATCCGAGACAGGACAGCCTGCTCGCCGAGGCCGACGGCACGGTGGTGGCGGCGGGCCTGGTAATCCACGCCGTGGTGTCGCAGGGTGCCTACCGGGTGAGCTTCCACGCCCGGGTGCATCCGGCGGTGCGTGGCCGGGGGATTGGCGAGGCGCTGCTTCGCTGGTCGCTACGCCGCGGCGTGCAGATGCGCAGGGACTCACATCCGGACCTGCCCGGCGAGGTCGAGCACCTCATCGACGAGGCGAACGAGCCCGCGTCGGCGCTGTGCCGGGACGCTGGGATGACGGCCGTGCGGTGGTTCGTGGAGATGGAACGTGACCTGGGTGCGGCGGCGCCGGCGGTCGTGGAGCCCGCGGGCACGCGGATCGTCGGGTTCCACTCCCGGTACGACGACGTCGTCCGGCAGGCCCACAACGCGGCGTTTGCTCAGCACTGGGGTTTACTCCGAGCGCGACCCGCAGTCGTGGGCCAGGCTGGTCACCGGGTCGCCGCACTTCCGGCCGGAGCTGTCCGTGCTCGCGCTCGCTCGCGAGGAGGTGGCGGGTTACGCGCTCGGTTACGTCTACGACGCCGACATCGCCGTGAGCGGGATCCGGGAGACCTGGATCGGGCAGGTGGGCACGGCGGCGCGGTATCGCGAGCGCACTGCTCGCCCGGCTGATCGACGTACACCGGGCCGCCGGCTTCGCCCGGACCGGACTGGACGTCAACGTCGACAACGTGACCAGCGCGCTGCGGGTCTACGAGCGGCTCGGCTTCACCGTGGTGAAACGGTCGGCTCCCTGGGTGCTCCCGGTGCCGGAGGCCGGTGGCCCAGCGTCGAGTCCAGACCCGGGATCGCCGCCAGCATCTCGTCGGTGAACACGACCGCGGCGACCGCCTCGATCTCCGCCCCGAGCGGCCGGTCGTCATCGAGCGGGGCGACCACCTCGCGGATCGCGGCGTAGAGCCGCTGCGGGCCCGCGCCGATCCGGGGCGGCGCCGACAGCTCGACGGCCTGCGCCGCGGTGACGGCCTCGATGGCCAGCAGTCGGAGCGTGTGAGCGGTGATGCGGTCCAGCCGGCGTACGCCGAGAGGCAGATTCGACGAGTCGTCCTCCACCTCGGCGGCCCCGGCGCGTGGGTCGATCACGGTCGGCGCGGCGTCGTGGCGGATCTCGGCGACCAGCGCCTGCGACGTCTTCAGCAGCGGCGCGAAACCCGACCGGCTCCGGCCACGTGTCGTGAGGTTGACCGGCAGGCCGGACATCGCGGGGGACAGCAGCCGCGCGCAGCGCTGCGCCGAGGCGGCGGCGGTCTGGGCGAGCGCGAGCGACACCGTGTCGAGGGCGAGCGCGAGTGCCGGCGTGTGAAACCCGGCGGACGGCGCGATCACGCCGCCCGCGAGCACGATCGGGTTGTCGCCGGCGCCGGTGAGCTCGGCCCGCAGGGCGGGGCGCAGGAAGTCCAGCGCAGCGAGCAGCGCGCCGTGCACGCAGGCGATCCCGCGCAGGCTGACCGGATCCTGTAGCCGGCGGGCGTTGCGCGGGTCGGGCAGATCGCCGCTGTCGAGCAACGCGAGCAGCGCGGCTGCGGACCGGGCCTCCCCGGGCGCGCTCCGGCGGGCGATCACGTCGGGCTGCAGCGGGGCGGTGCTCCCGCGGAAACCTTCGAACGTCAGCGCCGCGACCACGTGTGCCCACGCCGCGATAGCCCCGGCCCGACGGCTGATGAGGGCGGCATGGCCGACACCCATCGCGTTGGTGGCCACCAGTGCGAGCCCGTCGCGTATGCCGAGGGTGACCGGCGTCAGGCCGGCGGCCGACAACGCCTGTGCGCCAGGCACTTCGCGGCCGTCGAGCACCGCCCGGCCCTCGCCGGCGACGACCAGTGCGACGTGCGCCATCGGCGCCAGGTCGCCGGTGCCGAGCGAGCCGATCGACGGTACGACGGGGTGCACGGCGGCGTTGAGCATGTCGGCGAGCACGGTGGCGATCTCGAGCGACGCGCCGCTGCCGCCGGTCGCCATGCTGGCCAGCCGGGCGAGCATCCCGGCTCGCACGACCGGCTCGGGCAGCCGGTCGCCGACGGCGGTGGCCCGGCCCCGCACCGTGCGCAAGCCGACCTCGGCCGACTCCTCGCCGGACAGGATGTGGCCCGAGCGCGCGCCGAGGCCGGTGGTCACCCCGTAGATGGGTGTGCCGCCGGCGACGGCGGCCGCGAGCGAGTCGCGACCGCGCCGCATCGCCTGTACCGCAGCCGGATCCAGCTCGACGTGCGCGCGACGTACCGCGACGCCGTGCACATCGTCGACGTCGATGCCGCGCGCGCCGATGACCACCGGTAGATCGGGCATCAGGCGTAGCGCAGTTGCTGGCCTATGCCGGCCGCCGTAGCCGCCTGCAGCATCGCCGCACCGAGCGCGATGTCCGATGTGGACAGTCCGCGGTGCCAGAGCAGGATCGTCTCCTGCGGTGACTCCCGCCCGGGCCGGGCGCCGGCGACGCCCTCGCCGAGCTCAGCGTGCAGCGTCTCCCGGGTGATCCGGCCGGCATCGACGTGGGCTCGCAGCGCGCCGAGATTGCCGGCGTGCGCCTGACCCCAGTCATCGACCACGACCTTGTCCATGATGTCGGGGAGCGACAGCTCCACGGCGCTCATCGTGCCGTAGGGGACGACCAGAGCGCCGGCGGAGATCCACCCCGTTTTCAGCAACGGGGTCGGGGTTTCGAGCCGGCTCGCCTCCACGACGATGTCGGCGCCGCGCACCGTCGACTCCCAGTCGGTCATCACCACGACATCCTTGCCGAGGTCGGCTCGCAGCCGGGCCGCGAAGGACTCGCGGCTCTCCGGTCGGCGCGAATGCACCCGGATCTCGGCGAAGTCGAAGATCGAGTCCAGCAGCCGCACGTTCCAGTACGACGTACCGCGGGCGCCGATGTGACCGAGGACTCGGGAATCCTTACGCGCCAGGTGTTGTGCGCCGATCGCGGTAACCGCTCCGGTGCGCATCTCGGTGATCGCGGTCGCGTCCAGGATCGCCCGCGGCACGCCGGTCCGGGCGTCGAGCAGGGTGAGCAGCGCCAGCTCCGACGGCAGCCCGCGCTGGTAGTTGTCGATGTAGTCACCGACCACCTTCACCCCGGCCAGGCAGAGCGGCGCGATGTAACCGCGCAGCACGTTGAAATGGCCGCGGAACGCCGGATCGGGCTCGAGGTGCACGCGTGGCTCGATGACGGTCTCGCCCCGACCCGCGGCGACGAGCCCGCTGCGTACGGCGGCCAGGATCTGCGCATCGGTGAAGTGCAGCGCGTCGATGTCGGGACCGCCGAGGAAGGTCAGGTTGATGTCCGGCACAGGGCGTGACGCTACCCGGCCTCTGCTGCCGGGCTGACCTAGATGCCGTGGCCGCGTGCGATCAGCATCGCCGCGTCGAGCAGCGCGACGACCAGGACGACGCTGAAGGCCGCCCGCGAACCCGGCCGCCGGGTGACGACCACGCCGGCCGCGAGCAGCACCGCCACCACGGCGAGGCCCGCGACACCGACCGCGTCGAGCCGGCCGGGCCCGGCCGCGAGCAGCGCGCTCGCCGCCACCAGCAGCAGGCCCGCGGTGGCCCGGCTTCCCGTCGCGCTGATGCGGTGCGGCAGGCCGACGATCCCGGTCTGCCGGTCCGCCCGCAGGTCGGGCAGCACATTGGCGAAGTGCGCGCCGACGCCCAGTGTGACCCCGGCCGCCACCAGCCAGGCCGGCGGCGCCGGGTGTCCGGGCAGGCCCAGCACCACGAACGCCGGCAGCAGGCCGAAGCCCACGGCGTAGGGGACCGGGGAGAGCGGCGTTGCCTTCAGGCCCAGGTCGTACGCCCAGGCCGCCGCCACCCCGGCGAGATGCGCGAGGGCCGCCCGCCAGCCACTCGCGAGCGACAGCGGCACGCACGCAGCGAGCGCGATGACCGCCGCGGCGCCAACCACCGGAGCCGCCACCGTGCCACGCACGACCGGCTTGTCGGTCCGCCCGGAGCGCCGGTCGCGGTCCCGGTCCACGTAGTCGTTGCACCAGCCGACCGAGAGCTGCCCCGCGAGCACCGCCGCCCCGACGCACACCGTCCCGGCGCCCCGCCCCGCCGCCGCCGCGAACGCGGTCAGCACCGCGGTCACAGCGAGCGTCGGCGGCAGATGGCACGCCAGCGCCAGCCCGCCGGCCTGCCGCATCGCGGTCCGTCGCCCGTGCACGAGCGCAGTCTGGCAGTTCGCGCTGCCGGTCACGGGCGCGCATGCTGACCCGGTGACCTCATCCCCCGGCCGGGCCGCCGCACCGTCGCGCGAACGGCCGCTGCGGGCCCGCAACGATCCGGCGCAGTACGACGACCTGGCCGACGAGTGGTGGCGCCCTCGGGGCGCGTTCGCGATGCTGCATTGGCTGGCGGCCGCGCGGGCGGCCCGGGTGCCGCCGGCGCGGCGCCCGGGCGCACTGCTGATCGACGTCGGCTGCGGCGCGGGCCTGACCGCGCCGCATCTCACCGGTCGCGGTTACCACCACGTCGGGGTCGACATCACGGCGAGCGCCGTGCGGCTCGCCCGCGAGCACGGGGTGGACGCCGTACGCGCCGATGCCGCTGCCCTGCCCTTCGCCGATGGTGTCGCGGACGTGGTGCTCGCCGGTGAGATCCTCGAGCACGTCACCGATCTGGTGGCGGTCGTCGGCGAGGCGTGCCGGGTGCTCGCGGCGGGCGGCACTCTGGTCATCGACACGATCGCCGCCACCCGGGTCGCCCGCCTGCTCGCGGTCGGGGTCGCCGAGCGGATCCCCGGCGGTGCGCCACCACGCCTGCACGACCCGGCACTGTTCGTCGACCGTGCGCTGCTGCTGCGCGAGTGTGCCCGCCGCGGCGTACCGCTGCGGCTCTTCGGGCTGCGCCCGGCCTGGCCAGCGCTGGTCGAATGGTTGCTGCACCGGCGGGACGCCGTGCCGATGGTGCCGATGCGGGCCACCCCCGTGCTGTTCGGCGGGGTCGGCGTGAAGGATGGCACCCGATGACCACCCATGCCGATACGACCGTGATCGCCGCGCCCGCGGACCCTGCTGCGGCCGCCCGAGGGTTGGCACCGGCGATCGCGGCGCGCGCCGTGGAGTACGACCGCGGTGCGACCTTCCCGGTCGAGGACTTCACCGACCTGCGCGCGGCCGGCCTGCTGGGCCTGATGGTGCCGACCCGCCTCGGCGGCAGCGGCGCCGGGTTCGCGGACTACGCCGAGGTTGCGATGGCGCTCGCCGCCGGCAGCGGCGCCACCGCCTTGATCTTCAACATGCACGCATCGGTGACCGGCGCGCTGGCGCTGACGTCCGACGACCTGGCTCGCGCGGTCGGGGCACCGGAGAGCTACTTCGCGATGCGCGACCGGGTGCTCGCCGCTGCTGCGGCCGGTGCGCTCTACGCCGTCGCGATGTCCGAGCGCGGCGCCGGGTCGCGGTTGTCACAGCTCGCCACCACCTACGAGCGGACCGGCGACGGCTTCCGCATCCGGGGCGACAAGGCGTTCTGCTCCGGCGCCGGACACGGTTCGGCCTACCTGCTGGCCGCCCGGTCGGTCGACGAGCAGGGCAAGGTCTCGCAGTTCCTCGTCGACGCGGACCTCCCCGGCATCACCGTCGAGCAGACCTGGGATCCGCTCGGAATGCGCGCAACCGCCAGCAACGACGTGCATTTCGACCTGACGGTCCCGGCCGATGCGCTGATCGGCGGGCTGGAGGGGCTCGGCGTCCTGCTCGCGCAGGCGATGCCGCAGTGGCTGGTCGCGTCCTACGCCGCCGTCTACGTCGGCGTCGCGCAGGCCGCCGTCGACGCTGCTGTCTGCTGGGCGACCGAGCGAAGCCTCGCCCGGCTGCCCGCGGTCCGCGCCCGCATCGGTCGCGCCGACGCCGCGACCGCCGCCGCCCGCGAGGTGGTGCGTACGGCCGCCCGACAGGTCGACGCGGCCTCGGGTGACCCGGACACCAATCGCTGGGTATGGCGGGCGAAACTGCTCGCCGGGGAGACCGCGGCCAAGGTCGCGGCATCGATGGTGGAGGCGTGCGGGACGTCCGCGACCAGGCGGGGTAACGTGCTCGAGCGGCTCTACCGCGACGCCCGGTGCGGGTCGCTCCAGCCGGCGACCAGCGACGTGTGCGCGGACTGGCTCGGGATCGCCGCCCTGGGAGGCGATCCCGACAACGATGCCGCGCTGCCGCGATGGTGAGCGCTCGCGACGACCGACCGGTCATCCGCGGCATCGCGCACGCCGTCCCGCAGCGGCGCGAGCAGGAGGCGCTGTGGCGGGACTATTTCGCCGCCCACTACGGCGGTGACGAGCGGGCCGCGCGGCTCTGGCGCTCCGCCGGTGTGCAGTACCGGCACGGCGCGATCGACCCGTCCGACGTCGACGTGGCGCGCTGGTCGACCGGTCAGCGGATGGCGGCCTTCGTCACCGCGGCGACCCCGCTCGGCAAGGAAGCCGTCGCGGCCGCGCTGGACGAGGCCGGCCTGCCGGCCGCCGACATTGGCCAATTCGCCGTCGCCTCCTGCACCGGCTACGCGACCCCGGGGCTGGACATCACCCTCGCCCGCGACCTCGCCATGCCGGCCGACCTGCAACGCCTCGCCATCGGGCACATGGGCTGCTACGCCGCCATTCCCGGGCTTGGTGCGGTGTCGGATTTCGTGCGTTCGCGCTGCCGCTCGGCGGTGCTGCTGTGCTGTGAGTTGCCGAGCCTGCATGTCCAGCCACGCGCGGTCGGGGCGCCGTTCACCCGCACCGATCTGGATCAGCTCGCCGCACACGCGCTGTTCGCCGACGCCGCTGCCGCGGTCGTCGTAGGACCGGGTCCGGTGGGCGCCCAAGGATTGCGACTGCTCGACGTCGCGGCCGTGACCGACCCGTCGACGGCGGGATTGATGAGCTGGGACATCACCGACCACGGCTTCCGGATGGCACTCTCGCCCCGGGTCCCCGAGGTGCTTGCCCGCCACGTCGGCCCGCTGATCGCGGATCTGCTGCACCGCAACCGGATCGGGATCGGCGACATCGACCGGTGGGTCGTGCACCCCGGCGGGCCGCGGATCCTCGATGTCGTCGCCGACCGGCTCGGTCTCGGTGACGACGCGCTGGCCGAATCCGCCGGTGTCCTCCGCGATTTCGGCAACTGCTCGTCGGCAACGGTCCTGCTGGT
>JBPCOR010000193.1:0-2582 GCA_051000035.1 Mycobacteriales bacterium
CAGCAGACCCGCACGCTGCGCCGGTCGGGCAGCCGCAGCACGGGCAGCGGGCGGGCGGCACGGGGGAGGGCGGCGGTCAGGGGGAGCGGTCGGCGTGAGCGGTATCGCACGGCGCCGGCTGCGCGCGGTCGACGATCCGGCGCGGCCCGGCGGTGTCGACCGGGGTGCGCCGGCGGTCGTGCGGGACCGCCCGGCCGAGGCGGTGCTGACCAAGCTGGAGCTCACCGTCCGGCGGCGGCTGGACGGCCTCCTGCAGGGCAATCACATCGGCCTCGTCCCCGGCCCCGGCAGCGAGGCGGGTGAGTCCCGGATCTACCACCCGGGTGACGACGTGCGCCGGATGGACTGGCCGGTGACGGCACGCACGACCGTGCCGTACGTCCGGGAGACGATCGCCGACCGCGAGCTGGAGACCTGGGTCGCCGTAGACCTGTCGCCGAGCGTCGACTTCGGCACCGCCGAATGCGAGAAGCGGGATCTGGTGATCGCCGCGATGGCGGCGGTGATCTACCTGACCCAGCACGGCGGCAACCGGATCGGCGCCCTCGTGACGTCCGGCGACGGCGTCATCCGGATTCCGGCGCGCTCCGGGCGGGCACACGCGCAGGCCACCATCCGCCGGGTTGCGGCGAGTCCCCGGTCCGCCGCCGGTCGACGAGGTGATCTCGGCGCGACCGTGGAGATGTTGCGCCGCCCGCTGCGGCGGCGCGGGCAGATCGTGGTGATCTCCGACTTCCTCGGCGAGCCGACGTGGCAACGCCCGTTGCGCGGGCTGGCCGGCCGCCACGAGGTGCTCGCCGTCGAGGTGGTCGACCCGCGGGAGATGGCCCTTCCTCCGGTCGGCCTGCTCACCTTCGTCGATCCCGAAGACGGCTCGCAGCTGGAGGTGCAGACCTCCAGACGCGGCGTGCGGGAGCGCTACGAGGCCGCCGCCCGGGCTCAGCGCGCGGAGATCGCGACCGCGTTGCGCCGCGCCGGGGCGGGTCATCTCACCTTGTGGACCGACCGGGACTGGCTGCTCGACATCGTCCGGTTCGTCGGGGCGCGCCGGCGCGGCGTGACCGGTGGTGCGGTGCGATGAAGACGTTGCTGTCGCCGGGCTGGCTCTGGCTGCTCGTCGCGGTCGCGGCGTTCCTCGGCGTCTACGTCGTCCTGCAGCTGCGCCGCAAGCGCTACGTCGCACGCTTCACCAACGTCGCCCTGCTCGGCAGCGTCGCGCCGAGACGACCCGGCTGGCGCCGCCACGTCGCGTTCGCGTTGCTGATCGTCTCGCTGGCCGCGCTGACGGTCGCGATGGCCCGACCGGCGAAGACGATCAGGGTGGCGCGCGACCGGGCGACGGTGATGCTGGTCATCGACGTATCGCTGTCGATGGGTTCGGACGATGTCACGCCGACCCGGATCAGGGCGGCCCAGACCGCGGCCCAGGAATTCGTCCGGCTGCTGCCGGCCCGGGTGAACGTCGGTCTCGAGTCCTTCTCCGGGACGGTCGACGTCCCCGTCTCACCGACGACAGATCGCGGCAGCGTGCAGCCGGCGATCGCCGGTCTGACGCTGGGACCCTCGACAGCGACGGGCGACGCGATCTTCGCGGCCGTAGCGAAGCTGAAGGCCTTCCAGGCCCAGATCCCCGGCAGTGCCGCCCGGCCGCCGGAGCGGATCATCATGCTCTCCGACGGCGCGCGCACGGTCGGGCGATCGGTGGCCGACGGCGTCGCGGCCGCCAAGCAGGCCAAGATCCCGGTGTCGACGATCGCGTTCGGCACCCCCGGCGGGGTGATCTCGCTGGAGGGTCAGCGGCAGCCGGTGCCGGTCGACACCGACACGATGCGCACGATCGCCGAGAGCACCGGCGGCAGCTTCCACACCGCGGCGTCGACCGACGAGCTGCGCAAGATCTACGCCAACCTCGGCAGCCAGATCGGCTACACGACGGCGCGCCGGGAGGTCACCGCGTGGGTCGTCGGCATCGGCGTACTGCTGCTGTTCGCCTCGACCGGCCTGTCGCTGGCCTGGGGCAGCCGGCTGCTGTAGGACTCTGCGCTGGGCGGCCCAACGGCGGCCGACCGGCGGCCGACCGGTAGCCTCGGCCGGGTCCCACCGGCTCGCGGCCGGGGGCGGCGGCCGACCGGCGGTCGCGTCGGCGTGGAGGTGGTGGGGCGTGGCGCGCTCGGTGCTGGTGACCGGTGGACGGCGGGGCATCGGGCTCGCGATCGCGCGGGCCTTCCTCGGGCAGGGCGACCGGGTGGCGGTCACCCACCGCGGCGGGGAGACACCCGATGAGATGTTCGGTGTGCGCTGCGATGTGACCGACACCGCGCAGGTCGACGCGGCGTTCAGCGCCGTGGAGGCCGAGCAGGGTCCGGTGGAGGTCCTGATCAGCAACGCCGGGATCACCGACGACACGTTGCTGCTGCGGATGAGCGACGAGCAGTTCGCGAGCGTCGTCGACACAAACCTCACCGGCAGCTACCGCGTCGCGAAACGGGCCACGTCGGGAATGCTGAGGATGCGCCGCGGCCGGATGATCTTCATCTCCTCCGTGGTCGGGCTGACCGGCTCGCCGGGGCAGGCGAACTACG
>JBPCOR010000296.1:0-5769 GCA_051000035.1 Mycobacteriales bacterium
CCGGCGCGGATCGGGAGAAAATGAGCCGGTGCGACTGACCGAGTTCCGCAGCCTGATGGCGTGTCAATTCGGATCGGCGTACGCCGATACGGTCGCGCGTGACTACGTCTTCCGGGTGCTCGGCGGCCGGACGGTGGACCAGGCGATCGAGGCGGGGGTCGACCCCAAGGTCGTGTGGCGGGCCGTCTGCGAGGAGTTCGACGTACCGCCGTCACAACGTTGACCCGACACACCGCTTCGGCTAGCACAGATCGAACATCTGTTCGGTACGCTGTGCACATCGGCGGGCGTTGTCCCCAACCAGCGAGCGATCCCGGTTTGTGTCGGTGCCCGCCCGTAACGTCACCGACAGCTCCTCCCAGCTCGTCCGTCCGCAACCGTCCATCAGCAGCGAGGTGACCCATGGCAGGACTCGACCGGGACAAGGCACTCGACGTCGCCCTGGCGCAGATCGAGAAACAGTTCGGCCGCGGCTCGGTGATGCGGCTCGGCGACGAGACCCGGGTGCCGATCCAGGTGATCCCGACCGGCTCGATAGCCCTGGATGCGGCACTCGGCATCGGCGGACTGCCACGCGGCCGGGTGGTGGAGATCTTCGGCCCGGAGTCCTCCGGTAAGACCACGGTCGCGCTGCACGCGGTCGCCAATGCCCAGGCGGCGGGGGGGATCGCGGCGTTCATCGACGCCGAGCACGCCCTCGACCCGGACTACGCCAAGGCGCTCGGCGTCGACACCGACGCACTGCTGGTGTCCCAGCCGGATACCGGCGAGCAGGCGTTGGAGATCGCCGACATGCTGGTGCGCTCCGGCGCGCTGGACATCGTCGTGATCGACTCGGTCGCTGCGCTCGTTCCGCGGGCCGAGATCGAGGGCGAGATGGGAGATTCCCACGTCGGGCTGCAGGCGCGGTTGATGAGTCAGGCGCTGCGCAAGATGACCGGTGCACTGAGCAACTCGCGTACGACGGCGATCTTCATCAACCAGCTCCGGGAGAAGGTCGGCGTGATGTTCGGCTCTCCGGAGACGACCACCGGCGGTCGGGCGCTGAAGTTCTACTCGTCGGTGCGCCTGGACGTGCGGCGGATCGAGACACTCAAGGACGGCACTCAGGCGGTGGCCAACCGCACCCGCGTCAAGGTGGTGAAAAACAAGGTCGCACCGCCGTTCAAACAGGCGGAGTTCGACATCGTCTACGGCGAGGGCATCAGCCGGGAGGGGTCGCTGATCGACGTCGGGGTCGAGCAGTCGATCGTCCGCAAGTCCGGTGCCTGGTATACGTACGAGGGGGATCAACTCGGGCAGGGCAAGGAGAATGCTCGGTCCTTCCTGCGGGACAATCCCGACCTCGCGGCGGAGATCGAGAAGAAGATCAAGGAGCAGCTGGGCATCGAGCCACGGGTCGACGCGGAGCCCGGTGCTGCGGAGCCCGGTGCTGTGGAGCCCGGTGCTGTGGAGACCGGTGCTGTCGAGCCGCCGGTGGACTTCTGAGGACGCGTGTGTCGCCGCGAAGCCCGCGCAGCCGGGCGATGTCTGAGAAGTTGGGGAGCGGGCGCGATGCCGATCCCGCCCCCGAGGTCTCGCCGGCGCGCCAGGCCGAGGCGGCCCGAGCGATATGTCTGCGGCTGCTGACCGGATCGCCGAAGACCCGTCGGCAGCTCTCCGACGCGCTGGCCCGGCGCGGGGTGGCTGACGAGGTGGCCGCGCCGGTGCTGGACCGGCTGA
This sequence comes from Mycobacteriales bacterium, assembly GCA_051000035.1. Taxonomy (GTDB): domain Bacteria; phylum Actinomycetota; class Actinomycetes; order Mycobacteriales; family QHCD01; genus QHCD01. Next base: position 1,723 of record JBPCOR010000296.1, read on the forward strand.
CCGACGTCGGGCTCATCGACGACGCCGCGTTCGCCCGGGCCTGGGTCACCTCCCGGCAGTCCGGCCGGGGCTTGGCCCGACGTGCCCTGTCTGCTGAGCTGCGCCGCCGCGGGGTCGACCGCGACGTGGCCGACGGCGCCGTCGAGACCATCGACGCCGACATGGAGGAGCAGGCCGCTCGCGACCTGATCTGCCGCCGGCTGCGGACGCTCGGCCAGGTGGCACCGGCCACGGCCACCCGGCGGATGGTGGGTCTGCTCGCGCGCCGCGGCTACTCCGAGGCGGTGGCGTATCGGCTGGTGCGCGAGGAGCTGGGTGACGCTCGGCTTGACCGCCGATAGTCCCGATCCATAATCTCGGTGAACGAGGAGCTAATTCACGCGCCGCCATTGTGGGTCGGCGTGCGCCGATAGATGTGGTTCGAGCACCATCCGCTGGCCTTCCGGCCTGCGGCGCCGACGGGGCGACGACGCTCCGCATCCGTCTGCGCGATTGGTCCCGGCCGCACTCAGGCCCGGCCGGCCTGAGTGGCTCGGTTGGCTCCTCCGCCGGGGTATGACCGTGCCCCGACCGTGCGGCGGGGAGGTGCCGGATGTCGACCGCGATGGACGTCGTGGTCGTTGCCCTGTTGATCGTCCTGGTCGTGGCGGTGATCGGGTTCTCCCACCGGCTCCGGCGCAGCGGGGCAGCCTCAGCACAGCCACCCGCATCCGGCACGGCGGGCACCGAGGAGGCCGACCGCGATCGGATCGTCCGGCGCGAGGTGGTCGCCGAATTGTCAGCGATGCGGCTGCAGGCCATCCAGGCGGCCGCGGCGACCAAGTCCGAGGCGGAGACGCTCGCCACGATCGCGCGACGGGTTGCCGAGGCGGAGGTCGAGGCGAGCCGTCGCGCTCTTGCCTCCGAGGTCGACAGCGCGCGGGCCCGGATCGCGGCCGACGCGGAGAACTCCCGGCGTACCGCCGACATCGAGGCGTCGACCGTCGTGTTGGACGCGCGCCGGCAGGCCGAGCGCGACGCTGCCGAGCTGACCGCAGCGGCCCGTGCAACGCAAACCGACATCGAACGTCGCGAGCGCCGCGTCGGCGAGCGGGAGGACCGCCTGGACGCCGATCGGGAGCGGATCGAGGCGCGACAGGCTGGTCTCGACGCGCGTGCCGCCGACATTGGCGAGCGCGAGCAGACACTGGGTGACCATGCGCAGCGCCAGCGTGCCGAGCTGGAGCGGGTCGCCTCACTCACCGCGGCGGAGGCGAAGGTCGAGCTGCTGTCCAGCCTCGAGGTCGAGGTTCGGCACGACGCCGCCATCCTGGTTCGGGACATCGAGGCGGAAGCGAGACAGAACGGCGACCGGCGGGCGCGCAAGATCGTCTCCGACGCCGTCCAGCGGGTGGCGAGCGAGCAGACAGCCGAGAGCGTCGTGAGCGTCATCCAGCTGCCGAGCGATGAGATGAAGGGTCGCATCATCGGCCGCGAAGGCCGCAACATCCGGGCGTTCGAGTCGGTCACCGGGGTGAATCTGATCATCGACGACACGCCCGAGGCAGTTCTGCTGTCCTGCTTCGATCCGGTCCGCCGCGAGGTCGGCCGGATCACCCTGGACACACTCGTGCTGGATGGGCGGATCCATCCGCATCGCATCGAGGAGGTGTACGAGCGCTCCCTCGCCGAGATCGACGAACGCTGCGCCCGCGCCGCCGGGGATGCTCTGCTCGAAACCCGACTCAGCGGAGTCCACCCCGAGCTCAGCAAGCTGATGGGCCGGCTGCGCTACCGTACGTCGTACGGGCAGAACGTTCTCGCCCACCTGGTCGAATGCACCCACATCGCCGACATCATCGCCGCGGAGCTGCAGATCGATCCGGTCGTGCTGCGCCGCGCCGCGTTCCTGCACGACATCGGCAAGGCCCTGACCCACGAGGTGCCCGGCAGCCACGCCATCCTCGGCGGCGAGCTGGCCCGCCGCTACGGTGAGTCCGAGGACGTCGCGCACGCCATCGAGGCGCACCACAACGAGGTGCTGCCGCAGACCGTGGAGGCGGTGCTGGTCCAGGCCGCGGACGCATGCTCCGGCGGGCGGCCGGGTGCACGGCGGGAAGGCCTGGAGACCTACGTCCAGCGTCTTGCCCGGATCGAGGAGATCGCATCCGCGCACGACGGCGTCGACAAGGTATTCGCCATGCAGGCCGGGCGGGAGGTGCGGGTCATGGTCGCGCCTGATCACGTCGACGACCTCGGCGCCGCCCTGCTGGCCCGCGAGGTCGCCAAACAGATCGAGTCCGAGCTCACCTACCCGGGCCAGATCCGGGTGACGGTCGTGCGTGAGTCCAGGGCGACCGAGATCGCCCGCTAGGGTCGATTTGCCCCGGCCCGGGTGCAGGCGCCGTCGGCGGACGCGGCGGCGCCGTATCCTCACTGGCGACATGACCGCCATCCCCGCCACTGCGACGCCCGCCATCGCCCCTCCCGCCGTGCCGCGCACTTACGCCATCCGCACCTATGGCTGCCAGATGAACGCGCACGACTCGGAGCGGCTCGCCGGCGTACTCGAGCGGGCCGGCTACCAGCGCGCCGGGGACACGGCCGGTGACGAGGTGGACCTCGTCGGGTTCAACACCTGCGCGGTGCGGGAGAACGCCGACAACCGGCTCTACGGCAACCTCGGGCACCTCGCGCCCGCCAAGGCGCGCCGGGCCGGCATGCAGATCGCCGTCGGCGGCTGCCTGGCGCAGAAAGACCGCCACACCATCGTGGATCGCGCGCCGTGGGTCGACGTCGTGTTCGGTACGCACAATCTGGGCTCCCTGCCGACGTTGCTGGAGCGGGCCCGGCACAACGACGACGCGCAGGTCGAGATCCTGGAATCCCTCCAGGTCTTCCCGTCCATGCTGCCGGCGCGACGCGAGTCCTCATACGCCTCGTGGGTGTCGATCTCGGTCGGCTGCGACAACACCTGCACGTTCTGCATCGTGCCGTCGCTGCGAGGCAGGGAGACCGACCGGCGGCCGGGCGACGTGCTCGCCGAGATCCGGGCGCTGGTGGAGCAGGGCGTCCTGGAGGTGACCCTGCTCGGGCAGAACGTCAACTCCTACGGCCGGTCCTTCGGCGACCGCCTCGCCTTCGGCAAGCTGCTGCGGGCCTGCGGCGGGATCGACGGGCTCGAACGGGTCCGCTTCACCAGCCCGCACCCGCGCGATTTCACCGACGACGTGATCGAGGCGATGGCGGCGACCCCGAATGTCTGCCACCAGCTGCACATGCCGCTGCAGTCCGGCTCGGACGCCGTGCTGCGTGCGATGCGCCGGTCCTACCGTCGGGAGCGCTATCTCGGCATCGTCGACCGGGTCCGGGCGGCGATGCCCGACGCCGCGATCACGACCGACATCATCGTCGGCTTCCCGGGCGAGACCGAGCAGGACTTCCAGGGCACCCTCGACGTCGTCCGTGCCAGCAGGTTCTCCAGCGCCTTCACCTTCCAGTACTCCATCCGCCCGGGAACCCCGGCCGCCGAGATGGAGGGGCAGCTGCCCAAGCCCGTGGTGCAGGAGCGCTTCGAGCGGCTCATCGCCGCGCAGGAGGAGGTGTCCTGGGCGGAGAACCGGCTCCTGGAGGGTCGGGAGGTCGAGGTGCTCGTCGCTCCCGGCGAGGGTCGCAAGGACGCCGAGACACACCGAATGTCGGGTCGTGCGCGGGACAACCGGCTGGTCCACTTCGCCGTGCCGGAGGGCGCCGAGCGGGCACGGCCGGGCGACCTGGTCACCGTCGGGGTCACCTACGGGGCGCCGCACCACCTCGTTGCCGACTCGGGCGTGCAGGGCGGCCGGTATGCCGTGCGCCGCACCGCCGGCGGTGAAGCCTGGGCCGCGCTGCAGGACCAGCCTGACGCCGGGCGACCGGCCGTCACGCTGGGTATGCCGTCGCTCGGCAAGCCCATCGCGCCGGTGGCCCTGTCGGCGCCCTGTGGCGCTGTCGGCGGCTGAGCGGCTCGCCGGAACGTGTGGCGGACCGGTGAGCGCCGGATCCGTGCCCTGTGCCCAGTGGTGGCAC
>JBPCOR010000299.1:0-5017 GCA_051000035.1 Mycobacteriales bacterium
TAGGCCTTCCAGTCGACGCCGTAGGGCGGATTGGCGAGCATGTAGTCGAAATGCTGGCCGGCGTATCCGTCGGCGGTGAGGGAATTGCCGAGCACCATCCGGTCGGCGTCGGCGCCCTTCATCAGCAGCTCCGACCGCGCGATCGCCCACGTCTCGGGGTTGAGCTCCTGACCGGAGACCTCCACGAGCGCGTGCGGGTTCAGCTCCGTCACGTGGTCAGCCGCGATCGTCAGCATGCCGCCGGTGCCCGCCGCCGGGTCATAGACAGTGCGGACCGGCGCTGGTCCGGACAGCGCGTCGGTGTCCTCGCGGAAGAGCAGGTCGACCATGAGGTGGATCACCTCGCGTGGCGTGTAGTGCTCGCCGGCCGTCTCGTTGCTCATCTCCGAGAACTTGCGCAGCAGCTCCTCGAAGATGTAGCCCATCGCCTCGTTCGAGACGACGTCTGGATGCAACTCGATGTCGGCGAAGTCGCCCAGCACCGCGTACAGAATGCCGGCCTTGTCCAGCCGGGTGATCGTCGCGTCGTAGTGGTACTCCTCCAGCACGTGCGTGGCACCGGGGCTGAACGCGGCGACGTACTGGCGCAGCTGGGCGGCGATGTTCCGGTCGTCGGAGAGCATCGTCTTCATCGTCAGCGGGCTGGTGTTGTAGAAGGCCTTGCCCGCGGTACGTCGCAGCAGCTGCTCCGCGCCGGCGCCTGAGGCCAGGTCGAGCCCGGCGGCCTTCGCCAGCACCGCCAGCTTGGTCGGCTCCAGCACCGCGTCGAGGCGGAACAGGACCAGGGTCGGCAGCATCACCGCGCCGTACTCGTGCGGCTTGAGGTAACCGCGCAGCTTGTCCGCGCTCTTCCAGATGAACGCGACCTTGCTCTCGAACCCGGCAGGACCTGGCATGACTACCTCTCGTCGCAGCACCACCACTTCGGGGCACAAGCATGATCGCTGATATGGCCGGCGGCTGCACGCCGTTCGACCGAACGGGTCTGCGGCGGGCCGCGCGAGTGGTCAAGTCCGCGGCATCACCCGTCAGGTCCACAGAGCGCCGAGCGGGATCGCGGTGAGGTTGGCGCCGAAGCTGAGCACATGCTGGCCGAGGTAGACGACGAAGCCGTGCACGAAGTCGGTCCCGAGCTTGTCGTTCAGTCTGGACAGATGCTTGAAGTCCCGCCCGGTGACGGTCTGCGCCGCCTTGACCTCGAGACCGATGACCCGACCGTCGGCCGCCTCGATGACCACGTCGACCTCGGCGTTTCCGTGGCTGTCGCGGTAGTGATAGAGCGCGACGTCGACTTCGGACCAGGACGCCTGCTTCCGAAGCTCGTTGACGACGAACGTCTCGGCGACCGGGCCGACGTTGCGTGCCGTGGGGCTGTTCAACGTGCGCGCGCTGTCGCCGAGCAGGTGGCAGAGCAGCCCTGAGTCGACCACGTACACCTTGGCGTGTTTGACGGCCTGGGTCAGAGGGTTGCGTGCCCAGGGTTGCAGCCGGTGGATGAGGAAAACGGCATCGAGTAGTTCGGTGTACCGGTCGACAGTGGCTCGCGGTAGGTCGGCCCTTGCGGACAGGGTCGTCGAAAGCAGCATCTGGGCGCTCATCGCAGCAAGCCCGCGCAGCACCGTCGCCGCAGCGCTTGACTGATTCACGCGGGCCATCTCGCGGATGTCGCGCTCGGTGATGGCACTGATGTAGTTGGCGAACCAGGCACGTCGCACCCGTGGCCTCGTCATCCGGGACGCTTCGGGGAATCCGCCGCGAACCATCAGGTCGATGTACTCGGCTCGGCTGGTGGCGAGCGGCGGCAGGCGCCGTAGCTCGGTCGGAGCGTCGAACGCGAGGTGGAGGAAGCCGTCGCGGTGCCCGGCGAGCTCGCCCTGGCTGAATGGCAGTACCTCCAGCACGCCGGCTCGGCCGGCGAGCGACTCGACCATGGTGGGCTCGGCGAGAAACCGGGTCGACCCGGCAAGGAAGAACTGCCCGACTGTTGGATCGGCATCGACGGCCGCCTTGACGGCGCGGATGATCGGCTCGCCGGCGCGCTGCACCTCATCGAGGTAGAGCGGACGGCGGCCGGATGCGACGAAACCGACCGGATCGCGTCGAGCGGCAGCTAGCTGCGTTTCGTCGTCGAGGTTGCGCAGCTCACCGTCGCCGGACGCGATGAGCTGGCGCATCAGCGTGGTCTTGCCCGCCTGCCGGGGACCGTTGAGCACGACGACCCGCAAACCGGAGAGGTACTCATCCACCAGGGCAGCCACCGACCGCTCGAGTAACGTCCCCGATGCGCCCATCCTGCTAACCTTGCAGAACCCTGATCCTTAACATGGCAGAGTCCTGCACGTTCCCTAAGCAAAATCCAGCGGTTGAGAAGCGGGTTGCCAGGGGCGGGTCATGCGACTCCCAATTCTTGTGGCGCGATGTAGATGCCCCGGCTTCGGAAACTCGCCGGGGCGTGCGCGATCGCGTCCGCCCGGGCTGCCGGTGTGTCGAATGGAAACCAGAGTGTCGTCAGCCGACGCTGCCCGGCCCATCGTGCGACCACCCCGCTGTCGCGGGTGGCGAGGTGCTCGGCGAGGGCCGCCAGGAACACGTCCCATCGCTCATCGCCACTCGACGCCGGCTCCTCGGTCAGCAACGCTGCCCGGTGGTTGGCGGGCTCGTGCCGGTACTCCTCGAGGAACTCCGCCACCAGCCGCCACCGATCCCGGTCGTCGGCGACCGCGGCGAGGTGACCGGCCAGATCGGCCAGGGCCATCGGCCGATACCTGGCAAGCGGTTCGTCACGGCCGATGGCGTGATCGGAGGTCATACAGCCAGTCTCCACCCGGGATCCGCGCGGGCCGCGCGTCCAATCTGGACCAGCTTCTCCCGCCGCCTCGGATAGTCACGTCGAACGCGAATCGCGCTTCGTAGCCCGCTCGCTACGGTCTAAATCCATGGCGAAGGAACTGACTCAGCGGGAGCTGCGAAACAACAGCGGCGAGATTGTGCGCGCGCTGAACCGGGGCGAGGCCTTCGTCGTCACCCGTGACGGTGTCGCGGCAGGCGAGCTGCTTCCCCTACGGCGCGGCCATTTCGTGTCGGCGGAGGTGACGGTTGCCGCGTTCGCCGGGGCTCCCAGGATCGACAGCACCCGGTTCCGATCCGACGTAGACGCGGTGATCGACCAGGACCCCTCCCCGCGTGGCTGAGCGGCGGCACGAGCGGGGACTGATCGACACGCCGGTCGTGATCGATCTCGATGTGCTCGACCCGGACGCATTGCCGCGCGATCGTGCCGTCTCGGCCATGACCTTCGCCGAGCTTGCCGCCGGACCGCACGCGAGGGGCGGCCTCGCCGAGCGGGCCAGGCGGCAACACCGCCTCCAGCGGGCGGAGTCGACGTTCGATCCGCTGCCGATCGATGGCGACGTCGCGAGCGCCTACGGCTGCGTCTACGCCGCGGTCATGGCGACGGGCCGCAAGGCGCGCGGTCGGCGAGCGCTGGACCTACTCATCGCTGCGACGGCGCTTGCGGCCGGCCTGCCGCTCTACACCCGCAATCCGGCGGATGTCCGGGAACAGCGGTCGCTGCTCGATGTCGTCGGTGTCGATTCATAGACCAACTCGCCCGCCGGACGAGACGGGCCGCAGGAACGAGCGGCTCTCGACCAGAATGCAGCCGGTGCGCGCAGCGGCGGCGACGTTCTTCTGGGCGTCGGGATCGTCGGCGAGATGTTGCCGGTAGCGCTCGTAGTCGGCCAGCGACGGGAAGCTGATCAGCGCCAGCGCGAGGTTGTTCGCCCCTTCCTTCGGCAGGTAGTACCCGACCAGATCGCCGCCGCAGCGGGCGATGATCGGCGGCCACCGGGTCGCGTAGTCCTCGAATGCGTTGAGCTGGCGGGGGTCGAGCGTGTACTGGATGCAGCAGGTGATCATGCGACTCCTCCCATCGGGCACCCGGTCGAGCAGGCGACCGGTCGTGCCCACCACCCTGCCCGGCGGATCCTTCGACGCGCGTCGAACCGTCCCGCACCGACGCGGCCGCGGTCAGGTGAACGCTCCCCCGCATGCCCGGCCGGCGCCTACCGGCGAGAATCGTCGGAGCACACGTGTCGATCCGGCGGTGGGTCGTTCGTAGTGGCAGTGAAGGGTCGGCACGGTGCCGGACCCGGCCGAGAGGAGCACCACCATGAAGCAGTACCTGTTGTCCGTCCACATGGTCGAGGGCGAGGAGCCGCCGTCTGATGAGGTGATGCAGCAGATGTACAAGGACGTCGAGGCCGTCAATGCGCAGATGCGGGCCGACGGCGCGTGGGTGTTCGCCGGCGGGCTGCACCCGGCGACCACGGCGACGGTCGTGCGGATCCAGGACGGCGAGGTCCTCACCACCGACGGGCCGTTCGCGGAGACCAAGGAGCAGCTCGGCGGCTTCTGGATCATCAAGGTCGCCGACCTGGACGCTGCACTGGCCTGGGCGGGCAAGGCGACGAAGGCCTGCCGCGGCCCGGTCGAGGTCCGGCCGTTCCAGGACGAACCCGAGGCATAGACACCACAATGCCCTTGCCCGTCGGCGAGATCGACCGTCACTTCCGGCGTGAGTACGGCCGGGTGGTAGCCACCCTGATCCGCTCCTTCGGCGACATCGACGTCGCCGAAGAAGCGGTGCAGGAGGCGTTCGTCGTCGCCATCGACCGGTGGCCGGCTACCGACATCCCGCCGAATCCCGGGGCGTGGATCACCACTACGGCCCGCAACCGCGCCATCGATCACCTCCGACGCGAAAACTCACGCCATGACCGCCACACCGGGGCCGCCCGCCTGCACGACCGCCCCTCGCCACCCGAACCGGTGGGACCCGTGAGCGACGACCGGCTACGCCTGATCTTCACCTGCTGCCACCCGGCGCTCGCTCGCGGCGCCCAGGTGGCGTTGACCCTGCGGCTGCTCGGCGGCCTGCAGACCCCGGAGATCGCCCGCGCCTTCCTCGTCCCCGAGGCCACCATGGCGCAACGCCTGGTGCGCGCCAAGCGCAAGA
>JBPCOR010000082.1:0-15868 GCA_051000035.1 Mycobacteriales bacterium
CTGCTCACCGGCGAACGCCAGGGCTACTCCGCCGACTTCGGCTCGATCGGCGCGCTCGCGACGACGCTGCGGCAGGCCTTCTTCCACGCCGGGACCTGGTCGAGCTTCCGCCGCCGCCGGCACGGCCGGCCGGTCGAAGTGATGACCACGCCGGCCTGGCGGTTCCTGGGTTATCTGCAAGATCACGACCAGATCGGCAACCGCGCCCGCGGCGACCGGATCAGCGCGACCCTGTCGACCGGGCTGCTCAAGGTCGGCGCCGCGCTGGTGCTGACCTCGCCGTTCACGCCGATGCTCTTCATGGGCGAGGAATGGGCCGCGTCCACGCCGTGGCAGTTCTTCACCGCACACCCCGAGACCCGGCTCGGTGAGGTGGTCGCGGCGGGCCGGCGGGCCGAATTCGCCGGCCACGGGTGGGCTGGTGACGACGTACCGCATCCGCAGGGGCGGGCCACGTACGAGCGGTCGGTGCTGCACTTCGAGGAGCGGGAGAAGGATCCGCACGCCGAGGTGCTGGACTTCTATCGCCGGCTCATCGCGTTGCGACGGGCCCGAGCCGAGCTCACCGACCCGCACCTGTCCCGGGTCGAGGTCCGCTACGACGAGCAGGACCGGTGGCTGGTCGTCCGCCGTGGCAGTCTCGCCGTCGTCGTCAACCTGGCGGCCGACCGGCAGACCGTGCCGATCAACGGCCGGCCGCAGGAGATGCTGCTCGCCTCCGAACGCGGATTCGTCTACCGCGAGGGCGAAGTCGACCTCGACGGGGAGTCCGTCGTCGTCCTGGTCATGACGGGCTGAGACTCGTGCGACGCCTGCTGCCTGGACCACCGCGACCCCTCGAACGCGCCCGCGCCGCCGATCTGAGCGACCTGGCCGATGTCTACGCCTACCCCGCCGGCACCGACGGCCGGGCGTACCTGCGGGCCAACATGGTGAGCAGCGCCGACGGCGCGGCGACGCTGCACGGCGGGTCCGGTGGCCTCGGCGGTCCAGGCGACCGTGCCGTCCTGCAAACCCTGCGCGCGCTCGCGGACTGCGTCATCGCCGGCTCCGGGACGGTCGCCTCGGAGGGATACGGGCCGGTGTCCCTGCGCCCGGCCCAGCAGGCGATCCGGCGCGCCGCCGGTGCCGTCGGCGACGTCCCGCCGATCGTCGTCGTCAGCGGGCGGCTGGATCTGGCCGCGGAGCTGCCGGTGTTCGGCGACGGCGCGGCCACGACGATCGTGCTGACGGCCGCATCGGCGCCCGCGGACCGGCGCCGGGCAATGTCGCGCCGCGCCGACCTCATCGTGGCCGGCGACGAGCGGGTCGACCTCGCCGTGGCACTGGGTGAGCTGGCCGGTCGTGGCCTGCGTCACCTGCTCTGCGAGGGCGGCCCCGGGCTGCTTTCCCAGCTGGTCGCGGCCGGGCTGCTCGACGAGCTGTGCCTGACCCACGGCGCGATGCTGGTCGGTGGGGACCAGGGCCGCATCCTGACCGGCGGCCCGCTCGATCCACCGTTCCGGCTTCGGCTCACCCACCTGCTGGACGACGAGGACGCGCTCTATGCGCGGTATGCCGTATCCGCGCCGGCCGGAGCCCGCTTCGGCTCCGATGGCGGGGATCGTGCCGGCACGGGGGCCGGATGAGCGCGCCGATGCGCATGCCGCTCGGCACCGGCGGCACGCCGCCGGCAGCCGGCCCGCCCCCTCGAGCGGCGCCGGCGATGCCCGACCCCGGCCCGGCGGCCGACTCGGACCGGCGCCTCGTCCTTGCCGCCCGCCGGGGTGACGTCGGCGCCTTCGAGCGGCTCGTCCGCCGGCACACGCCGATGGTCTACCGCGTCGCGTTGCGGATCGTGCAGAACGGCGCGGACGCGGAGGACTGCGTGCAGGACGCGTGGCTGTCGGCCTGGCGCGGTCTGTCCCGATACCGCGCCGACGGGGCCGCGTCGACCTGGCTGTACCGGGTGACCACCAACGCCGCGCTGATGCAGGTCCGCGGCCGCCGGCCGCTTGTCCCGCTTTCCCCGGTACACGACATCGCCACCGCTGAAGCCGGCATCGATGCCGTCGCCGAGGTCGACGCGGTACGCCGCGCGCTCGCGCAGATCACCGTCGAGCAGCGGACCGTGATCGTCCTGCGCGAGTACGAAGGACTCAGCTACGACGAGATCGCCCAGATCCTCGACCTGTCTGTGCCGGCCGTGCGAAGCCGACTGCACCGCGCCCGGGCCGAGCTGGCCCGGTCTCTGGAGGAGTGGCGATGACCGCCGATGACGGCACCGTGCTGCGTCTTACCGACCGGCTTCCGTGCGGCACGGTGGTCGCGGACCTGCTCGACCCGGCTATCGACAAGACACCGGCCGGCCGGCACAGCGACGGCTGCCGGCACTGCCAGGGCGCGCTCACCCGGTTGCGCGGTCGATGGGAGCCGGTGGCGGCCGCGGCACGGGAGCCGGCGCCGGTTCCACCCGGCCTGGTGGCGCGGGTCAGCCGGGCGATTCGTGCCGACCACGGGTCGGCCCACGCATTGCGGGTGACCGGCCCCGGTGGTGGTCTGTTCCTCGCTCCCCGGGTCGTCGCCGACCTGGTCCGCCGCGCCGCCGCCGGGGTGGCCGACATGCGTGCCATCGGGGCACACTACGACGGGGATCGGGTGCGAATGGATGTCCACGCGCGGCTCGGGGCGCCGATTCCGGCGGCCGCGGCGCGCGTCCGGCGCCAGGTCCGCTCCGCCCTGTTGGTGCATCTGGGCACCGAGGGCCCGCCCGTCGACATCGCCGTCACCGCGCTCTTCGTAGCCGCGGAGCCGCCGGACGCCGGCGTACGAGCGGTCACCGGCTAGCGCGTCGAGCCGCCGGCTGCGGACAGGCCCCCCGCGAGCTCGGAGCGGTCCACCGGACCTTTCTGCGCTCCCGCTGTCACCGCAGCGATACGCTGCGGCTGGCATCGATGCCGGAGCCGCCGGTCGCGCGCAAGACTTCTTGGCGGCCAGCGAGACATTCGCCGGACGCGCCGCATCTAACCGGTGCAAGCACATCAGCCTGACTGGACAAGAGGAGCCGCTATGGCGCAAAACCCTGACCCAAGCAGCGCGGCACGGCCGTCGTCGGTGGCACGGACCGAGGACAGCGCGCTGGACAGCTCGCACGGCCGGACGTCGATCGCCGACGCCGTCGTGCAGAAGATTGCCGGGATCGCGACCCGGGAGGTATCCGGGGTCCACAACCTCGGCACCGGCTCCGCGCGCGCCTTCGGCGCCCTGCGCGAGCGCATCCCCGGCAGCGGCGGGCCCGCCATCACCCAGGGCGTGGCCGTCGAGGTCGGCGAGAAGCAGGCAGCGATCGACCTGGACATCGTTGTCGAGTACGGCGTCGGCATCGCGCAGCTCGCCGCCAACATCCGGCAGAACGTCATCAACACGGTCGAACGGATGACCGGCCTGTCGGTGATCGAGGTCAATATCGCCGTCGACGACGTCCACCTGCCCGGCGACACCGAAGAGCCCGAGCAGCCCTCGCGAGTCGAGTGAGCGAGGACGACCCGCAGGGGACGGATCCGCCCGCTGCCGCGGTGCTCGACGACGCCGGTCCGGTGGGACTGGATGCGGATCGGATCCGCGCGGTGGCCGGTGGCTGCGTGGACGTCGTCCGGCTGCATCCTGGGCGGTTCGGCGAGGTTGCGACCTACCTCCCGGGCCGGCGCGTCGCGGGAGTCGCGATCACCGAGACCGCGGTCACGGTTCATCTGGTCGCGCGGCTGGGCGCCCATCTGCCTACCGTCGCCGAGGCGGTCCGCGCGGCCGTGGTGAGGCTCGCTCGGGGTCGCCGAGTCGACGTGGTGATCGAAGACGTATCGGACGGCACCGACGACGGCGTAGTCACTGACCCGGCGCCCGTACCTACGGCGGCGCGGGTCCGTGCCGAGCGGCCCGGCAGCTGATCGTGGACGATGAGCTACGGCGGGAGTTCCGGCGTTTCGTCCGCCAGCATCACCCCGACGTCGGCGGTGACCCGCACGTATTCACCGCCGGCGTGGCGCGATACCGACGTCGCCTCCGGCCCGGGATCGACCCGGACGACCCGCGGTTGAGGTGCGAGATCGTGTTCTACCGTCGACGGTCCGGGCCGGCGTCGCTGGTCGATGCGGTCGTCCGCCTGCGGCAGTCGCGGCGCCGCCCGCGCCGGGTGCTCTAGATGTCTTACCGCGTGGGACCGCCGGCACCACGGCGCCGACCGGCGTCAGCACCGCCGCCATGATCGGGTCCGCCCGGAGCCATTACCGGTCGGCCCATACCGAAGGAGTAGTCCATGACCTCAACGCAGTTCGGCACCCTGATCGGCGTCGCGCTCGGCATCGCCGGCGCGGTCGGCGGATTCACGGTCTTCATCATCGCGCTCGTTCTCGGCGCCGTCGGGTTCGTCGCCGGCCGGGCCGTCGATGGACACATCGACGTCGAGGCGGTATTCGGCAACCGCCGACGTCCATGACCGAGCCTGCGATGAGCCGGCCCCCGCTTCCGGACGCGGAGCCGCCGACCCAGCCACAGCCGACCGCTGTGCGGCCCACTGTGGACCATCCCGGTCCCGCCGCGGCGGGATCGCGCCCACCGATCGGTCCGGCCGGCCCGGCTGCCGGGTCGCCGTCCGGGCGCCCGCCGGCGTGGGCTCGCGGTCGCCTGCACCTCGCCGACACCACCGTGGAGAAGATCGCCGGTTTCGCCGCCGCCGAGGTCGACGGTGTGATCGAGCAGAGCGGCCGAGGCTTGGGCCGATCCCGAGGCGTCAAGGCCGACGCAAGCATCCTCGGGACATCGGCGAAGGTCAGGCTCTCCGTCGGTCTCGCCTACCCGATCGTCGTGCCCGCATGCGTGGACGCGATCCGGGACCGGGTTATCGGCCGAGTCAGGGAGCTCGCCGACGTTGAGGTCGCCGAGCTCGACATCCATGTCGACGTGCTCGAGCCGCCGCACGAGTCCCGACGACGGGTGGAGTGATACCGGATGCGACTGGTCAACCGACTTCTCTGCGCGCTGCTCGCCCTGGCCGTGGCCGGCGCGGGTCTGCTCATTGCCGCCGAGGTCGTCGTGGCGCGCACGAACTGGCCGACCGACCCGCCGCTCGTGGTTCCCTACGACCATTGGCTGACGGCGCTGCAGACCCACAGCTGGAGTGCCGGCATCGTCCTCGGCGCGGCCATCGCCTCGGTCGTCCGCGGCCTGCTGCTCGTCGCGGCCGGCATCTCCGGTCGCGAGCGGCGGATCGCGCTGGCGGCAACCGGCCCCGACACCGACGCGTCCACCTCGCGCCACTCGGTCGCCAGGGCGCTGCGACATGACGCCGCGACCGTCGACGGCATCGGCAGCGCCGGCGCCCGCTGGCGGCGCCGGTCGGCGGTCGTCCGGGCGCAGGTGCGCCTCGGCGACCCGGCCGCCATCGAGGCCGCCGTCACCGACGCCGCCACCCACCGGCTCACATCACTCGAACTCGCCGAGACCCCGGCCCTGTCCGTTCGCGTGTCCGACGAGAGGAGATTCCGGTGAGGAACCGCACCGATCGGCTGAACCGGGTGCTGCTCGTGTTCCTCGGTCTCGTCTTCCTGCTCGCCGGCGCGGGTGCGATCCTGCTCGGGCGCGGCGTCTTCGGCTCATCGAACGCGCATCGCGGGATCATCGATGACGCCGTCGGCAAGCCCTTCCTCGACAACGCCTCCTGGCTGTGGTGGGCGATCGGTGCGGTCACGCTCGTGCTCGCCCTGCTCGCGCTCTACTGGCTCATCGTGCAGCTGCGCATCGAGCGCATCGGCGGCGTCACCCTGCAGGCCAGGCCTACTGGTGAGTCGACGATCTCCGCCAGGGCGCTGACCGGCGCGATCAGGGCCGACGCCGAGAGCGTCGACGGCGTCAACCGCGCCCACGCCCGGCTCATGCGCGATGACCGCGACCCGGAGCTGGTGCTCTCCGTCTGGTTGCGCGAGGGCGCGGATCTGGGCCGGGTGCGCCACGAGCTGGAGGCGACGACGATCACGCACGCGCGAGACGCGCTCGGCGGCGGCCGGATCAAGACCTGGCTGCGGGTGGAGATCGACACCGCCGAGCGGGTGCGGGTCCACTGACCCCGGGTCAGGCGCGACCGAAGGCCGGCGACGAGGTCGGGGGCTTCACGTCGGCGAGGGCTCGCTCGATGAGGGCACGCCGTTCATGCGTGGTAGCTCCGCGCTGAGCGTCGATGAAACAGTGGTAAACACTGGGTCGATGAAGCTACCCGTGATGCCGCCGGTTCCTCCGATGCTGGCCAAGTCGGTCTCGGCAATCCCGGCCGGAGCCTCATATGAACCGAAATGGGATGGCTTCAGATCCATAATCTTCCGTGACGGCGACGAGGTGGAATTCGGCAGTCGGAACGAAAAGCCGATGACCCGCTACTTTCCCGAGCTCGTCGAGGCGGTTAGGGCCGAGCTGCCCGGTCGGTGCGTCATCGACGGAGAGGTCGTCATCGCCACCGACGCCGGACTGGACTTCGACGCACTGCAGCAACGCATCCACCCGGCCGTCTCCCGGGTCACCATGCTCAGCCAGACGACACCGGCGTCGTTCATCGCCTTCGACGTGCTCGCACTCGGCGAAGACGACTACACCCGCCGGCCGTTCGCCGAGCGCCGCGCCGCGCTCGAGCAGGCCCTCGCCGGCGTTGCCGCGCCGATCCATCTCACGCCGGCGACGACCGACCGTGACCTCGCCGTGCGCTGGTTCACCGAGTTCGAGGGGGCCGGCCTCGACGGCGTCGTGGCCAAGCCGCTGGACGTGACCTACCAGCCCGACAAGCGGGTGATGTTCAAGATCAAGCACGCGCGGACGGCCGATTGCGTCGTCGCCGGCTATCGCGTCCACAAGAGCGGCCCCGACGCGATCGGCTCGCTCATGCTCGGCCTCTACAACGACGCGGGCACGCTCGTCTCGGTCGGCGTGATCGGCGCGTTCCCGATGGCCCGGCGCAAGGAGCTGTTCACCGAGTTGCAGCCGTTCGTCACCGGTTTCGACGAGCACCCGTGGAACTGGGCCGCGCACGAAGCCGGTGAGCGGACCCCACGCAAGGGCGAGGGCTCCCGCTGGAACGCGGGCAAGGATCTGTCCTTCGTCCCGCTGCGGCCGGAGCGGGTGGTCGAGGTCCGCTACGAGCACATGGAGGGCGAACGGTTCCGGCACACCGCGCAGTTCAACCGCTGGCGCCCCGACCGCACGCCCGCGTCGTGCACCTACGAGCAGCTTGAGCAGCCGATCACCTTCAGCCTCGACGACATCGTCCCCGGCCTCGGACGATCACCGAAGCCCTGAGGTGACGATCGGCGGCAGCCGTTCGAAACGATGATCAAAGTTCGGTGTTCAATCCACGCTGTCTGCGGCAGAAGAGGATGCTCCCCGCCCGAGTCGCGGACATAGGGTGGCGGGGGATGGTGCCGCCCGTACTCCTCGATCATGTCGATCAGGATGCGCCGCAGGCTGGGTGTCCGACCGTCGGTCCAGGTGCGCCGGGCCAACCGATCCGGGCCGCCGTCGGCCAATGTCTCCGTGACCAAATAGTGGTGTGTCTCCGTCTACCAATAACTGCGCTGCCATTTTGGAGACACACCACTAGCGGGAGTGGGCCACGGCGTCCTGCCAGAGCGTCAGGAGCTGCACAGAGGGTGTCCTCGGCGGCCGAGTGCCAGCTCCCAGTCGCGGTCGGCGTCCCAGGCCGCCGTGTCCACGGGGCGCCTTGTCTCGCCCGTGCAGCCCCCGCACTTCCACGCGAGGGTCGCGCGCTGGCGTTTCAGGGAGCCGAGGAGGGTGGCGGTCTCGTCACCGGCGAAGGGAGGTCCGGGTGAAGCTTCTCGTCCTGGTTGGTCATGGCCGGTGAGACTAGCTGCGGGTACGACTGGGTCCAGAGGCCTTCCTGGTGCGGGCGGCCGGCGATGCCGTCGTTGTGGCGGCTGACGGGCAGGTGAGGCCACGCCCGCGACGTCTTCAGCAGCGGCGCGAAACCCGACCGGCTCCGGCCATCATGAGGCTGCCGCGCTGCCGGGCTCGGTCGCCTGGCGGCCGGGATGACGCGGGCGAGGAGACGCTACGGTCGGCCGATGGCGACAGCGATCGAGATCGACGTCGGCGGCCGGCCGGTCCGGATCTCCAACCCGGACAAGGTGTACTTCGCCGACCGTGGCCTGACCAAGCTCGACGTCGTGCGCTACTTCGTCGCCGTCGGCGACGGCATCCTGCGGGCGCTGCGCGACCGGCCGACGACCATGGAACGTTGGCCCGGCGGGGTCTTCGAGGGCGCGAAGCTGTCCACCCGGGCCGACAACCGCGGGGACGCCTTCTTCCAGAAGCGGGTACCCAAGCGTGCGCCGGACTGGGTCGAGACAGCCCGGATCGCCTTCCCCAGCGGCCGATTCGCCGACGAGATCTGCCCGACGGAGCTCGCGGTGGTCGCCTGGGCAGCCAACCTCGGCACGCTCACCTTCCACCCGTGGCCGGTACGGCGGGCCGACGTCGACCGGCCGGACCAGTTGCGCATCGACCTGGACCCGCAGCCGGGCACCGCATTCGCCGAGGCGGTCCGTGTCGCCGGGGCGGCCCGCGCCCTGCTGGACGAGCTCGGCCTGGCGGGCTTCCCGAAGACGTCGGGCGGGCGCGGGCTGCACATCTACGTCCCGATCCGTCCGGAGTGGACGTTCACCGACGTGCGCCGGGCGGCGATCGCCTTCGGCCGGGAGCTGGAACGGCGACTGCCCGATCTGGTGACCATTTCCTGGTGGAAGGAGGAACGCGGCGCGAAGATCTTCGTCGACTACAACCAGATGGCCCGCGACCGGACCATCGCGTCGGCGTACTCGATCCGCCCGACTGCGGCGGCCCGCGTGTCCGCGCCGCTGCGCTGGGAGGAGGTCGGCGACGTCTCCCCCGCCGACTTCGACGTGCTGACGATGCCGGCGAGATTCGCCGACGTTGGCGATCTGCACGCGGACATCGACGAACATGCCTACGGCATCGAGCATCTGCTGGAGATGGCCGCGCGGGACGAACGCGACCGCGCACTCGGCGATCTCCCCTACCCACCGGACTATCCGAAGATGCCCGGCGAGCCGTCGAGAGTCCAACCGAGCCGAGCGAGGCCGGATCAACCCTGATCGGCCGCCCCACTAACGAGCCGCGCTTCGGCCGTCCGCTCGGCGTCCGAGCACGGGCCAGACAGCTGGCTTGTCGGTCACCCGTCCGGGCGATGCCCATCGAATTGCTACCCCCAGCAGTGCGGGGCGGACTTACAGTCACGGCGTCCACGACAGGAAGGCCAGCGCGATGAAGCGCACACCCACCGCCGTTGTCGCCAGCACGATCGGCGCCTTGGCTGTCGCCGGCTGCAGCGGCAGTCACCCGGCAGCGACACCGAAGCCGTCAGTGACCACGGTCGTGTCGATCAGTGCATCGCCGAGCCCCGTGCCCGGACCGACACACGTCGTCACCCGCGTCGTCACACACGCGACCACCCGCACCGTGTTCAAGTACCGGACCGTCACCGCGAGTCCAACGACGCCACCCGTGGCAACCACGACGAATCCACCGGCGCCGCCGACACCGAAGGGCGCGAGCTTCGGCGATGGGACATTCGTCGTCGGCCAGGACATCCACGCCGGCACCTACCGAGCATCCAGCGCACGAGACGGGTGCTACTGGGAACGCGACCGAGACTTCGTTAACGGCGAAAACTCGATCCTCGCTAACGACAATTCGGCTGGGCCTGCGATCGTCACTATTCTGCCTACTGACAAAGGGTTTCAGTCTCAGGGCTGTGGCACCTGGACGGCAAGCCTGTCGCGAATCTCGGCGTCAACGACGGCGATCAGCGGCGATGGAACGTGGGCGGTTGGCGTGGACGTCGAGCCGGGCACGTATCGGTCGGCGGGCGGCCAGGATTGCTACTGGGAGACCGACAATGATTTCACCAACGGCGACAACTCGATCATCGCAAACAACAACGTGACTGGTCCCACCGTGGTGACGATCCCGGCTTCCGCGAAGGCGTTCAAGACTTCTTCGTGCGGTTCCTGGCAGCGTGCTGGCTAGCCGGCGGTAAGACCACCGACCCCGCAAGGGGTTCCCTTAGCAGCGGAGCGAATCTGGTCCCTTCGGCATGGCGGGCTTGCTCAGGCAGCCGGTAACCGGAGCGGACGGTGTCCTTGGCGCCGCAGTTCGGTTTCGACGTCGAAGGAGATAAGCGCCGTAGAAGCTGGTGTGGTCGTGCTGCGCGGGTGTCAGGTGCGCCGCGTCTTCGTCGGTGACGGGGTAGCCGTCGGCGCGCAGGGCGTCGAGCGCGTCGCCGAGGTATCCGGTGATCCCACAGGATCGCGGCGTTGGTGACGAGGGTCAGGCAGAGGGCCTGGTCGACCTGATCGTCGAGGTGCCGTTGACGGACGTGGCCTTGGTGGGCGAAGAACAGCTCGCGGCGCAGGGCGTGCAGGCTTTCGCTCTTGTTGAGCTGCCGCCGTACGCGCCTGCGGAGTTCTTCGTTGGCGACGTAGCGGCATAGGTAGATGGTGCGCACGAGGCGGCCGTATTCCTGCAGCGCTCGGGCGAGCGAGTTCTGCCGGCAGCTGGCGTGCAGCTTGGCGATGAGCAGGCTGGCGGTGGTGTGCCCGAACTTCATCGAGCCGACGAGGCGGAGCAGGTCGTTCCGGTGGTCGGCGATCAGCTGGGTTTGGATGGGCTGGGTGAGCAGCGGCCCGGCGTGCGGGTAACGGGAGCGCCACGAGGACCCCGCGCCGAGGCGGTAGAACCGCGGGCGGCCGATGTCGCGGATCCGTGGCGAAAATTGCAGGCCAGCGAGATCGAAGATCCCGAACGTGGCCAGGGTCTGGCCGGCGGTGTCGGTGGTGTGCTCGGCGATCGGCAGGTCTGTCGGGTTGCCGAAGATCTCGTCCAGCACGGCAACGGCCTCGCGCCAGGTGGTCGGAATGACCTTGGTGCCATAGGTCGAGTGTTGGTCAGAGACGTGGGTGTAGGTCGTGGTGCCCTCGTCGAGGAAGTAGCGCGACAGCGCCCGTGCGGTCAGACTGCGGCCGCGCTGCGGGAAGCGCTGCCCGTCCGAGGACGACAAGGTCCCGCCGCCCCACAGCCGAGCGAGCGGGTGCTGGTGGTGGGCGTTGACCAGGCGAGCGTTCGCTTCGCGCAAGCGTGTCTTGGCGCAGGTACCACTGCGAGGTCCAGGCCAGGGTGTCCTTCGAGATGCCGGAGGCGTCGGCCATGCCGGCGCAGCCGAGGTTGCAGGCGTAGGCGAGCACGGAGGCGTAGAGGTTGCGCACCAGCTCTGGATTGCGTGGCTGGGCGCCGCGCCGCCGGCGTGAGTGAAGGCTTCGGTGAATCGAGGGTCGCGGTCGACCTCAATGAGCGGCGCGGGAAGTTGAATCTGCGGCAATCGAGCGGCGGCGGCCTGGGCGAGCGCGTCGGCATCGGCGGGTACCTGTTCGGCGGACAGCGGAGAGACGATCAGGTCGCCGTCCTCGTCCGGGCGCGCCAGTCCCTGCGTGTTCGGGTCGGCCAGGACCTGTTCCAGCTCGGTGACGGCCGCGTGCAGCGCCGCTTCTAACGGGAAAATCAGGGTGACCACGCGTGGTTGATCGTCGGCCGTGTCGTTCGGGCCGTTGAGCTGTTGAGTTGTTGGTCAGGCGGCGGGGGTGATGGTGAGGGTGTAGCCGAGTGCGCGGAGTTCGCGGACGTGGTTGCGGATCCGCCGTTGGGAGTTGGTCTTCGTGTCGTGGTAGCCCGAGCCGAGGTCGATGTAGTGGCTCTGATCGTCGCAGAGCAGGTGCCAGATGATGACCAGGATGGGACGGCCGACCGCGACGATGGCGCGCTTCTTGCCGCGGCGTCGGGCGATGCGCCGGTAACGCTCGCCGAGGAACGTGTCGGTGCGGCTGGCGCCGACGGCGGCTTCGCCCAGTGCGCGGGCGAGGTAGCGGTTGCCGTGTCCGGTGCTGCTGCCGCCCTTCTTGCTCCGGCTGATTCGCTGATCCGGGGAGCGAACTTCGCCCAGGACGCGAGGTGTGCCGGTGTCGGGAACCGGGTCATATCCGGCCCGATCTCGGCGATGATCGCTCGGGCTGCGGTGACACCGATGCCGGGGATCTCATCCCGGCGGGCCACCGCTGAGGCGAAAGGGGCGATCTGGGTATCGATGCGGTCCTGCACGGTGGCGATGTCGGCGGTGATCGCATCGACACGCGAGAGCATCCGGGCCAGCAGGAACGCGTGGTGATCGGTGAACCGCCCGGTCAACGCTTCGGTCAGCCGGCCGGTCTTGGACCGCATCGACCCGCGGGCCGGCTCGGCCAGCCGGCTGCGGCCTCGCTCAGCAGCTTGGTGTCGTAGGACTCGGCGCGCAGGCTGCCGCAGATAGCCAAGATTACGGCGGGATTGGCCATGACCGAACCTCCAAGGTAGTTGTTGCGCGGATTTTTGCTGGCACAACACGGCTGCGCTCCGGCTTCACCACGGCGTCCGCGACGCGATCAACCACATCAAGGGCCAGCCCTTGAACAAGCCGTTCGACGTACCCCTGAGTACAGCGATCGCCGATCTCGAGAAGTTGGCGGACACCAAGCTCGCCGAACCCGGCCGGAGCGCGCTGTTGGCCTGGATCGAGAACGAGGGGAAGCCCACCACGCGGCAGAGGAACGGCGTCGCGCACGCGATCAGCTATACCCACCCGGATGGTCGGCAGGCGCTCCGCGGCAGCAGTCCCGACAGACCTTCCCGCTACCTGGACGCGGAGCTGCTCGAGGTAGTGGGCGTCCTGGCCGTCGCGTCACGCAGTCTGCCACGTGGCCCCTACAAACTGAGGCCGTAGGGCACACACGCTTGCCTGCTGCGATGCTGGACCGCAGAGGGATCGACGAGCGGTACAAGTCGTTCTTGCTGTGCGAACGACCGCGTGTCCCCCGTCGGGGACGGGTCAACTCCAGGGGCGATGGGTGCCGTCTGTTGCGCGCTCGTCGTGTGGCTCGGGACGGCGGCGAGCGGAGGGCTGGCATGGTGGCCCGGTGCTGCTGCGATGGGTGATCGGACGGTGTCTGCGCCAGGCCCGACTGGAGCAGGGCAAGACGTTGCGCGAGGTGGCCGAAGAGGCGGGCGTGTCGATCGGGCACCTATCCGAGGTCGAACGCGGCCGCAAAGACCCTCCTCGGAGGCGCTCGCCGCGATCTGCCGTGCTCTGGGCCCGGACCCGATCAACCTCCTGCGCGCCGCGCAGTTGGGAGCTGGCCAAAGGGCCGCAGCCGCGGCTGGGCGTGCGCTGCGCAGATCTCGCTCTCGCGGCCTGAGCCCTCGTCCGAATCACCCCGCAGCGAAATCGTGCCGGGACAGCGCCCAGCCCGTTCTAGCGTCGGGTCGTGGACGTCATCAACGTGGTCCCGGGCCTGCACCTGCTGCCATTGGACGTCAGCAACGCATACCTGTGGCACGACCGGGGCGGCACCACCCTCATTGACGCCGGGCCACCCGGCAGCGGCCCGGCGATCAAGGCGGCGATGGACCAGCTGGGCCTACCGCGCGAGGAACTGCGGCGCATCGTACTCACCCATTTCCACGACGACCACGCCGGCTCGGTAGCCGACCTCGCGGGCTGGTCCGGTGCCCAGGTCGTCGCAGGACGTGCTGACGCTGCCTTCGTCCGCGGTGACCAACCAGGCCCGGCGCCCGCCTTCACCCCCGCCGAGCAGCAGCTGCACGCCGTCGTCGCCGCCGACCTGCAGGTCGCACCGCCCTGCCGGGTCGACCAGGAAGTCACCGACCAGGCTGTCCTGGACCTCGGTGGCGGAACGGTGGTGCTCTCGGTGCCCGGTCACACCCCCGGCAGCATCGCCCTGCACCTGCCCCAGTCCGGCCTGCTGCTGACCGGAGACACCATGGCCGAACATCAGGGCAACGTCGTCCTCGGACCGTTTAACACCGACCGCCCCGAGGCCTGGCGCTCGCTGGAACGCCTCGTCGCCCTCGATGTCGACATCGCCTGTTTCGGACACGGAGAACCCGTCATCGGTTCAGCGCACACCGTCCTGCGGGCAGCTACCGATCCCTTCGGCTGAACGCTTCCCGCGCTCGTCCCAGTAGTCGATTCCCTTGCGCACACACGGTGTGCCTGACGCATCGCATCCGTGTCAAGAAGCGAGGTAGCGTTCCAGGGCTTCCCGGGCGAGGTCGGAGACGCGTCGACCCTGCTTGGCGGCCTCTGCGGCTGCTCTCTCACGCAGCTGCGGTGTTACCCGGAAGGTCACCTGCGGCGATGCTGCCTTCGCCCCGGTCAGGGATGGCCGGCCTCGACCGACGGAGGCCAGCGCATCAGCCGCCGCCCACTCCGCGTACTCCTCGGTGATCCGGCGACCCCTGCTGTCGCGGACATCCTCGGTGGCAAGGTCGACGTCCGGCAAGACACGGTGCTTGCTCATGAGTTCCTCCGTAGCGCCGTCGGCATAACGTGAATGACCAAGAGTTCGCTCGGCAGGATGATCGCGACGATCTCCAGCTCAAGCCCTCGATCGTCGGGGCCACGCCACACCCGCCTTGCGTCGAAGTCGCCCACAGCCGGAAGATCCGTCGGTGGACTGTTATCGATGACGTGCAGGGCGTGCGCCTTGCCGATCCGGTGCTTGCGAGCTGACCGTGCGAAGCGAACGGGCTCCACCTGTTTATTGTGCACTGCACAATAAGCGTCTCGCAACGCGTCCGGCCGACACTCGATGCGATCGCCCGTCTCGCAGCCGGATCCTTCAGCGGCACGAACGACTCTCACTCAGCGCAGTGGCCGGGGCTGAGCAAGGTCGGGCCGTCCCGGCGCTCAGCGTGCTGCGCTGAACAGTCGGTACGGCGAGCCCGCGAGCAGGCGACTGGCGGAGTCCAGAGCTTGCAAGATCACGGTAGGCAGGGTGAGAGTTGCGGCGTCCAGGTTGGCGTGCAGCTGCTCGGGGCTGGTGGCGCCGATCAGGGTGGTCACGACGGCGGGTTGGTGCAGGGTCCAGGCCAGCGCGATCTGCGCCGGGCTGCAGCCCAAGGTGGACGCTGCGTCGCGGACGCGTCGAGAACGGCCCAGTCGCGGTCGGTGTGGGTGCGGCGGTCGGGGTAGCCCGTGGTGGCAGCGAGCCGACCACCACCGCCCGCCGGCTGCGCCGCGGCGTTGTCTGCCGTCGGCCTGTACTTCCCGGTCAGAAAGCCGTTGGCCGGTGGCGACCATGGGACCAGGCTCATCCCACAGTGCTGGGCGGCGGGGACGTGTTCGGTCTCGGCGGTCCGCTCGAGCAGCGAGTACTCCAGCTGCAACGCTACTGGCGGCGCCGAGCCGTGCCGATCGGCCAGCGCGCAGGCGGCGGTGGCGTACCAGGCCGGCACGTTGCTCAGCCCGACCGGGCGGGCCTTCCCGTCAGCCACGAGCTGCGCCAGGGTGGCCATCACCTCGGCGACCGGAGTAACGCCGTCCCACAGGTGCAGCCAGAACACGTCCACATAATCGGTCCGCAGCCGCCGCAGCGAGCCCTCCACCGCGGCGAGCAGGTGCTTGCGGGTGTTGCCGCGGTCGTTCGGCCCGACACCGGTCGGCGCGGAGGCCTTCGTCGCGACGACCAGGTGCTCGCTGCTGCCGGTGGCGGCCATGAACTGGCCGAGGAGATCCTCGGCGCGGCCGCCGCCGTACACATCGGCGGTGTCGACACAGTTGCCGCCGGCCTCCAGGTAGCCGGCGAAGATGGCTCGCGCGTTGTCCTCACCGGCGCGCCAGCCGCCGTCGCCGAAGGTCATCGTCCCCAGCGTCAGCGGGCTCACCAGCAGGCCCGAGGGTCCGAGCAGCCGAACGTCGTCGGCCAGGTTG
>JBPCOR010000094.1:0-3608 GCA_051000035.1 Mycobacteriales bacterium
CACCCGCGCGCAGCCGACCGTCGGCTACGGGGTGGGTATCGACTGACCGGCGTGACACCCGCCGGCCGGTCCGGAGGGAGTCGACCGAGTGCACGGGTGGATGCAGGGCCGACGCCGACGCCGGACCACGGTGGCGCGACGCGGTGTCCGCGGCGCCGCGGCGGCAGTCCTCACGGTGTGCGTGGCGACCCTGGCAGCATGTTCGCCCGGCTCGCCGACCGCCGACCAACCCACCACCGCGGCACCGAGGACGACGTCGCCAGTGACGCTCACGGTCTGGGGTCAGGAGACGACACCCCAGCTGCGCGAAACGCTGAGCAGGCTGGACCGCCAGTTCGAGGCGGCGTACCGGACGTCCGGGCGTGGAGTCACGGTCCACCGGATCGCGGTCCCCTTCGATCGGCTCGCCGGCGAGCTCGCCGATCCCCCCGGCGGACGGGTCCCCGACATCGTCGAGGTGAACCAGGGCTACCGCGGTATGGGCGCGCTCGTCGCGGCCCATCGACTGCGCCCGCTGACGAAATACGCCGCGGCCTACGGCTGGACGGCAAGCATCCCGGCCGGGTTGCGAGCCCAGAACAGCGTCACCGACGACGGGCTGGGATTCGGCCACGGCTCGCTCTACGGCGTTTCGCAGAACGGCGACGCCGTCGGCCTGTACTACAACAAGGCGAAGCTCGCCGCCCTGCACCTGTCGCCGGCGAGCACGTGGGCGCAGTTCGAGGCCCAGCTCCCGCTGATCGCAAGGGCGGGCGCCGTACCCATCGACTTCGGCAACCGGGACGGCTATCCCGCCCTGTATGTCTACGGCGTCCTGCAGGCGGAGCTCGCCGGCCGGGACGCGACCCGCAACCTGCTGTTCGGAGCCCGCGATGCCGCCGGGGGGCAGACCGCACCGCCCAGGTGGGATACGCCGGCGAACCTCGAAGCGGCACAGGCGCTGCGGTCGTGGGAGCGCGCCGGCTACCTCTCGCCCGGCTCCAACGGCCTGACCTACGAAGCCGCGGTGAATGAGTTCGCTCGCGGCAGTGGCGTCTACCTCATCACCGGCACGTGGGAATCCTCGCGGCTGTCCGCGGCGATGGGAGACAACGTCGGATTCATGCTGCCGCCACCGGCCGCGAAGGGCGCCCCCGTTGTCGCGCCGGGACGTCAGGGCCTGGCCTGGACGATCACGTCGACCTCGCGCAATCCCGATGTCGCGGCGGCGTACCTGGACTTCATCACCGGTACGACCGCGGTGCCGGGCTCGCCGTCGGCCGTGGACCTGATGACCAAGGCGGGACTGCTCCCGGTGGCCGGTAGCGGTCGCAAGACCGCCCGCGGCAGGCTCATCAGTTCCGTCGCGCAGTCGTGGGTGCGGGTGAAGAAGGCCGACGGGATCGTGCCCTTCGTCGACTTCAGCACGCCGACGTCCTATCAGCCGCTGTCGGGTGGACTGCGCGAGGTCATCGCCGGGCGGGCCACACCGGCGCAGTTCATAGCCCGGGTGCAGCGGGACTACACGAGCTTCGGCGCCGGCGGCTGATCGGCGGCCATGAACTGTGACAGGCCCGGCCAGTGATCGACCGGGCCCATCCATCGATCGGTGGCCGAGCCAGCGGCTCCACCGTGCTGCATCCTGGAATGAGCAAGACTTAGCCCCATTTGGTGCTGCGCATGTGGTACCTCCTCCGGGCTGTGGGGTGGTCGAGGCTTGGCTATCATCCCGCCCGGATGGGTGATTGACAAACCCCCCGGTCGGTCCTGACGGTCGGCGATGATCGGATGACGGGTGGTAGGCGCGATGGCGGGCCAGCGGCTGTGACGTGGCGTCGGGTCGTCCCGAAGTGGGATGTCTGGGCGCTCCCGCGCCCTGCGATCGGCCTTGTCCTGCTCATCGACCTGGCCGCGATAGTGGCGTTCGTTTGGTCGGCTCGTGCCGTCGGCTTCGGGGGAGCCCGCGACGGTGCGACCTTTGCCGTACTGATCGCATGCAGCCTGGTGGGTGCAGAAGCCATTCGGCGTATAGGCGAGCCGTCCGGCACCTACCAGGATCTGATGACGGTCTGGACGCTGCCGATCGCTCTGCTGCTACCGACGCCGTACGCGTTGCTCGCTCCGATACCCAACGACCTCTGGACGCAGTGGCGGGTCCGCAAGGCTGTTCCGCACCGCCGGGTGTTCAGCGCAGCATCAATCGGACTTACGCACGCTGGCGCAGGGGCACTGTTCCGGCTGCTGGCGGGCGCACATCCCTTCGCCGGCTCGTGGACAGATCGGCCCGAATTCATCCTGCTCGTAGCGTTGGCTGCCGG
Source organism: Mycobacteriales bacterium (assembly GCA_051000035.1). Lineage (GTDB taxonomy): Bacteria > Actinomycetota > Actinomycetes > Mycobacteriales > QHCD01 > QHCD01. The sequence goes on from JBPCOR010000094.1 coordinate 2,298, forward strand.
TGCGGCGGGCGAGGGCGCGAACACCGCGCTGGTCGACGTGGCGATCCATGTGAGTGCGCCGGACACTCCGTGGCGCGAGATCCTGCCCGGCCGCGACGTGATCATGCTGGCTGGCGTCGAGATCTGTACCGGCGTCGCGGTGACCGTGCTAGCCCGGCAGGCACCGGCGTTCGTCGTTCTCGCCGTGCCGGCGATGATCCTGCTGCACCGGTCGCTGCTGCACTCCCAGCTGCAGGTGGCCGCGCGCACCGACCCCAAGACCGGGCTGCTCAACGCCGCGGCGTGGCAGCAGCAGGTCGACCGCGAGATCGACCGGTGCCGACGGGACGGGCGAACTCTCGCTGTGCTCGTGCTGGACGTCGACCACTTCAAGGCCGTGAACGACCGTTACGGGCACCTGGTGGGTGACCAGGTGCTCGTGGAGCTGGCCGAGGTGCTGCGCCGGGAGTTGCGACCGAGCGACACCATCGGGCGGTTCGGCGGCGAGGAGTTCGTGGTGGCTATCCCGGCCGGCCCGAGCCGGGCGATGGCGATCGCGGGGCGCTTGTGCCGGCGGATCGCGGTGCACGTCGCCGAGGTCGGTGCAGACGAGGTGCGGATCACGGCGTCGATCGGCGTGGCGATGCTCGGCGCGGACGGCGCCGACGCCACCGAACTGCTCGCAGCTGCCGACCGTGCGCTCTATGCGGCGAAGGCCGCCGGCCGCAACAGGGTCGTCGCCGCGCGTGGTCAAGGTGGCGCCGTGGCCTCGTGACGACGCCTGACGGTGCGGCTGGATCGACGTCGGCCGCCGACGTCAGCTCACCGGGCCCGGCGGGCGAGCCGGTCGCGGTCCAGGAGGATGACGGCCTTGCCGTCCAGACGGAGCCAGCCGCGGCCGGCAAAATCGGCGAGCGCCTTGTTGACTGTCTCTCGGGACGCCCCGACGTACTGTGCCAACTCCTCCTGGGTCAGGTCGTGGGCGACTCGCACGTGACCGTCTTCGACCCGGCCGAACCGCTCGGCGAGCTCGAGTACCGCCTTCGCGACCCGGCCCGGAACGTCGGTGAAGATCAGGTCGGCGAGCAGGGGTTCGGTGCGTCGAAGCCGGCGGGCGAAGACGTGCAGCAGCCGCTCGGCAATCTCGGGGTGATCGCTGATCCATGACGAAAGCGCCTGTGTGGGAAGCCGGGCGGGCCGGCTGTCGGTGACGGCCGTTGCGGTCGACATCCGCGGTCCGGGGTCGAAGAGGGAGAGTTCGCCGAACTGGTCCGAGGGCCCGAGGACCGCGACGACGTTCTCCCGGCCGTCGGCGGCGTGCCGACCGAGCTT
>JBPCOR010000160.1:0-4455 GCA_051000035.1 Mycobacteriales bacterium
CCGGCGCGATATGACGGGATCCCCGATGGTTGCGGTACGGCGCAACTGGGCAGGTCCGCCAGCGCCGCCTTCGACCGGTCCCCGGCACGGACGGTGTGCAGACGCACCGGTTTGCGGCCCCGAACACGTGCGTTTCCACTCGGTCGGGCGGCTGGGTTGCGGCTCGGTTGCGGCGCGGCTGGGTTGCGGCTGGGCCGCGGCTGCTTCATCGCGCTCAGCCGACTCGGACCGTGCCGGCGAGAGTCGCGGCCGGCCCGGTCGGGACCCGCGCCGTCAGGCCGGGACGACCTCGATGGTCACCTTCGCCGACACCTCGGCGTGGACACGGACGACGACGTCGTGGCTGCCCGCGGCCTTGATGTGTCCGGGCAGGTCGAGCCGGCGGCGGTCGACGTCCGGACCACCGGCCCGCTTGATGGCGGCGACCACGTCGGCGGCGGTGACCGACCCGAAGAGCCGTCCACCCGAGCCGGTCTTCGCCGGGAGGGTCACTACGAGCGCCTCGAGCTGGGACTTGATCTCCCGCGCCTGGCCGAGGTCGCGGACCTCTCGGACGTCGCGGGCTCGCTTGATCGTAGCGACCTGCTTCTCGCCGCCCTTGGTCCAGGCGATCGCTAAGCCGCGCGGCATCAGGTAGTTGCGGCCGTAGCCGTCCTTGACCTCGACGATGTCGCCGGGGCCGCCGAGCTCGCCGACATCCTGGGTGAGGATCAGTTTCATCGACGGCTCTCCTAGCGCGCGGTGCTGGTGTAGGGCAGCATCGCCATCTCACGGCTGTTCTTGATCGCCGTCGCGACGTCGCGCTGATGCTGGTTGCAGTTGCCGGTGACCCGCCGGGCCCGGATCTTGCCACGGTCAGAGATGTACTTGCGTAGCAGCGTCGTGTCCTTGTAGTCGATGTATTTCACCCGGTCCTTGCAGAACGCGCACACCTTCTTCTTCGGTTTGCGCAGTGGCGCCTTGGCCATGGTGGTGCTCCTTCGTTGTGCAGTCACAGGTCAGCTCTCCTACTAGAACGGTGGCTCGTCGGAGAAGCCGCCCTGGTCGCCGGACCCGCCGGACCCTCCCGACCCGCCGGATCCGCCGGACCGGCCCGATCCACCCGATCCGCCGGTCGACCACGGGTCGTCAGCCGATCCGCCGGCAGCACCGCCACCAGCAGCGCCGCCACCACCGGCGCCGCTTCCGCCGCCGCCGAAACCGCCGCCACCGCTACCCGCGCTGCCGCGCGAGGTCTTGTTGACCTTCGCCGTCGCGTATCGCAGCGATGGCCCGATCTCGTCGACGTCGCACTCGACGACCGTGCGCTTCTCGCCTTCCTTGGTCTCGAACGACCGCTGCTTGAGCCGGCCGGTCACCACGACGCGGGCGCCGCGGGTGAGCGACTCGGCGACGTTCTCCGCCGCCTGCCGCCAGACCGAGCAGCGCAGGAAGAGCGCGTCGCCGTCCTTCCATTCATTGGTCTGACGGTCGAACGTGCGCGGGGTAGACGCGACCGTGAAGTTGGCGACGGCGGCGCCGCTGGGCGTGAACCGAAGCTCGGGGTCCGCGGTCGGGTTGCCGACGACGGTGATCGGGGTCTCACCGGCCATGAGTGTGCTCCTTGGATGAGGCAGATCGGGGACAGTGAACGTAGAGCCGACGTACGACGAAAGCCGTGCGGCGGCACCACGGTTCGCTACTGCTTCTCCGGGCGCACGACCTTGGTGCGCAGGATCGCGTCGTTGAGGTTGAGCTGACGATCCAGCTCCGCCACGGTCGCGGGCTCGGCCTCTACGTCGATCACGGCATAGATGCCCTCGACCCGCTTGTCGATCTCGTAGGCGAGCCGGCGCCGGCCCCAGATGTCGACCTTCTCCACGCTGCCGCCGTCCTTCTTCACGACGGTGAGGAACGTGTCGAGGGACGGTGCGATGGTGCGCTCCTCGAGATCAGCATCGAGGATCACCATGAGCTCATAGTGACGCAACAGCCACTCACCTCCTGTGGACTCGGTCGGCCGCAGGCGATCTGCGGCAGGAGGGATGCGCGTCGTCCGGACGCGAGGACACGGGACGCGTCAACGCCCGAACCGACCGAGGATACCGCACCCGGCGCGGCAGCCGTCCACACCGTCGCGAGCCGCGCGACGTCGGTGCCGACCGGTAGCCTGCGGCCATGGCAGCAGCCCCCGGCACGCCCGTCCGGATCGGAGCGCACGTGGAGCCGGCCGACCCGCTCGCCGAGCCAGCCGCGTGCGGCGCCGATGTGGTGCAGTTCTTCCTCGCCGACCCGCAGGGCTTCAAGACCCCAAAGCCGCGGGCCGACGCGGCGGCGATCACCGCCGCCGACGTGCAGGTCTTCATCCACGCGCCGTACCTGATCAACGTCGTGACGACCAACAACCGCATCCGCATCCCCAGCCGCAAGCTGCTCGACGCCCACGCGAAGGCCGCCGCGACCGTCGGCGCCAGCGGGCTGATCGGGCACGGCGGGCACCTCGGCGACGACGACGACCCGGCGATCGGGGTCGCCAACTGGTGCAAGGTCTTCCAGCGGACCGAGTTCCCGGTGCCGATCCTGATCGAGAACACCGCGGGCGGCGACAACGCGATGGCCCGGCACCTCGACCGGCTGGCGATGCTCTGGGACGCGGTCGGTGAATTCGGCGCCGGCTTCTGCCTGGACACCTGCCACGCGTGGGCCGGCGGTGAGGACCTCGACGGCATCGTCGACCGGGTGCTCGCGATCACCGGCCGGATCGATCTCGTGCACGCCAACGACTCCCGGGACCCGGCCGGGTCGGCGCGCGACCGGCACACCAACGTCGGCAGCGGCGAGATCGGCGCGCAAGCCATCGCCACGATCGTGGCCGCGGCCGGCGCACCGGCGGTCTGCGAGACCCCCGGCGGCGTCGACGGTCAGCGCGGCGACATCGACCGGCTGCGTGCCGCCGTCACCGCCGCGGGCTGACCGTGTCGCACCGCCCGGAGCCGCCACCGCCGCGGTGATACGCCGGCCAGCAGCCACCTGTCCGGTGCGCCGTGAAGGACGCCACCCGCCGGGTCGTCCACGCCGTCGCGGCGGACGACATCGTGACCGGGCCGCAGGATGTCCCGCACGATGAGCGCCGCGTAGACGATGACCACCACGTCCCGCAGCAGCACCGTCGCGACGAACCAGCCCTGCCCGACCGTGTGCACGCCGGCCTCGGCGGGCGTCAATCCGGCCCGGGCCAGGGTGCCCTGCAGCAGCCAGTACTCCCGCGGCAGCCAGAGCAGCACCTCCGCGGCCTGCCAGCCGAGGAACACCCGCCAGGACGGCCGCGCCAGCACGGCGAGAGGCAGCAACCACAGCGAGTACTGCGGGCTCCACACCTTGTTGGTGAGCAAGAACCCTGCCACCAGCAGGAATGCCAGCTGGGGCAGCCGCGGCCGACGTTCCGTGCGCAGCGCCAGCATCGCGACACCCGCGAACACCGCAGCGACGAGCAGCAGGGTCAGCGCGTCCAGCGTCCCGGTCGGGATGCGGGCACCGGAGAGGTACTGGCCGGCCTCCCACAGCGTGTCGTGATCGGCGCCCCGCGCGGTGTTGCTGGTGAAGAAGACCGCCCAGTTGCGGCCCCACAGCAGGGCGACCGGCAGGTTCACCGCGACCCAGGCGAGGGCCGCTCCCGTCGCCGTCCGGCCGAATTCCCGTAACCGACCGGCCCGCAGGCACAGCACCAGCAGCGGTGCGAGCAGGAGCACCGGATAGAGCTTCGCGGCCGTGCCGAGCCCGATGAGCACCCCGGCGAGCACCGGCCGGCCGCGGGCCCACCCGAGCATCGCGGCGGAGGCGAGCGCGACCGCGAACAGATCCCAGTTGGTGAACGCGTGCACCACCAGCAGCGGCGCGAGCGCGACCATCGCGATGTCCCAGATCCGCCGGCCGGCAAGCCGCGCGCAGCACCACAGGGTGACCAGCGCGCAGATCGCCAGCAGCACGGCGGTGACCTCGAAGTAGCTCTGCACGGCCGGCCAGCGGGGCAGCACGCCGCTGGCGCCACGAGCCACGGCGTCGTACCCCGTTGCCGCCTCGAGGGCGCCGTACATGAAGAAGCCGGTGAGCACGGGGTACTCCACGCCGTGGTCGCGATAGGGCACCGCGCCACGGTCCAGCCCCTCTGCCTGGTACAGCGAGACGACGTCGGAGTAGCACAGCCAGATGTCTTCCTTGCCGCGCACCTCGGTGGGCTGACCGCTGCCCGGGCTGGCCACCGGCGGGTGGATCGCCCAGCGGTGGGTCTGGCAGGGCGCCTTCGCCAGCCACCCACCGGCGAGCGTCAGCACGAGCAGTGCGAGCAGGACCCGAACCGGGGTCCAGAACCGCTGGCGGCCGGTGACCGCATGCCGGCCCCACGCACCGCCGACCGGGCCCGCGAGCCGGCTCACCAGCGGGTCGGCGCGGCTCGGCGCGACCCGCTCGGGCGTCCCG
>JBPCOR010000206.1:0-4018 GCA_051000035.1 Mycobacteriales bacterium
CTCACCGGCTACGTCGCGACCGACTCCGAGCGGCTGATCTGCCTGGTCGTCGGGCGCGACGGCGACCCGGCCATCGCCGTGCCGGACCTGGAGTACGGTGCCGCGCTCGCCGCCGGGCTGGGCCGCGACGGCGCCGTCCCCGTCCACGTCGCGACCTGGGCCGAGACCGACGATCCGTTCACGGCCGTCGCCGACCTGCTGCGGGCGCGGGTGGCGCAGCCGCAGGCCGTCGCCGTCGCCGACCGGATGTGGGCGATGCATGTGCTGGGCCTGCGCGACGCGTTGGCCGCCGGGCCACTGCAGCGGGCCGGCCCGGTCCTGCGCGAGCTGCGGATGCGCAAGGACCGGGCCGAGATCACCGCGCTGCACCGCGCCGCCGAGGCGATCGACCGCGTCCAGCAGCGGGTGCCGGCGTGGCTGCGACCCGGCCGCACCGAAGTCGCCGTCGCCAACGACATCCACGACGCCATCCTCGCCGAGGGCCACGCCACGGTCGATTTCATCACCGTCGGTTCGGGCCCCAACAGCGCCATTCCGCACCACACCGCGTCGGATCGGGGGATCGAATCCGGCGATCCCGTGGTCATCGATATCGGCGGGACGACGCCGGCAGGTTACTGCTCGGACACCACCCGCACCTACCTCGCCGGCGGGCAACCCGACGATGACTTCCGCCGTCTCTACGACGTCCTGCGCCGCGCCCAGGACGCCGCCTGCGAGGCGGTGCGACCGGGCGTCACCGGCGAGGCGCTGGACGATGTCGCCCGGCGGATCATCACCGACGCGGGTTACGGTGAGATGTTCATCCACCGCACCGGCCACGGCATCGGCCTGGAGACCCACGAGGAGCCGTACATCGTCGCCGGAAACAGCGAGCCGCTGGAGCCGGGCATGGTCTTCAGCGTGGAGCCGGGGATCTACCTCGCCGGTCGCTACGGCGCCCGTATCGAAGACATCGTCGTCTGCGTGGAGTCCGGGGGCGAGCGACTCAACCACACCGACCGCGGCCTGGCGATCGTGCCGGCCTGACGTCGGACCGACTGGTGACATCGTGGTGACCGCGTCGTATGAGCCGGTGGTCGACACCCCCGAGGCCCGCGACCTGATGGCGCTCACCGCCGACCTGGCCGACAAGGAGCTGCGACCCCGGGCCGACGAGGCCGAGCGGGCGGGGGAGTTCCCACGCGAGCTGTTGCGGCTGCTCGGCCGGTCCGGTCTGCTGGGGCTGCCTTATCCGGAGCGGTACGGCGGCGCGGGCCAGCCGCACGCCGTCTACCTGCAGGTCCTCGAGCGGCTGGCCACCTGCTGGCTCACGGTCGCCCTGTCGGTCAGCGTCCACACCCTGTCCTGCTACCCGACGTCCGCGTTCGGCTCGGTGGACCAGCAGGCGAGACTGCTTCCCGAGATGATCGCCGGCGATCGGCTGGGCGCATACTGCCTGTCCGAATCACAGTCCGGCTCCGATGCCGCGGCGCTGCGGACAGCAGCATCCCGCGCCGGTGACGGCTGGGTCGTCAACGGCACCAACGCCTGGATCGCCCACGCCGGGATCGCCGACTTCTACGCGGTGCTGGTGCGCACCGCCGCACCCAAGACCGGCGGGATCTCCTGCCTGCTGGTGCCCGGCCATGCGCCCGGCGTCTCCGCTGCCACGCACGAGGACAAGATGGGGATGCGCGCGAGCCCGACCGCGTCGGTGTCCTTCGACGACGTGTACGTGGGTGCCGAAGCGCTGATCGGGGCGGAGGGCGGCGGCTTCAAGATCGCGCTCTCGGCGCTGGACTCCGGGCGCCTGGGCATCGCGGCCTGCGCCACCGGCCTGGCGACCGGGGCACTGGACTACGCGAGCCGATACGCGAGTGACCGACGGCAGTTCGGCCGCCCCATCGCCGACTTTCAGGGGGTGTCCTTCATGCTGGCCGACATGGCGACCCAGGTGGAGGCGGGCCGCTCGCTCTACCTCGCGGCTGCCCGGCGCCGGGATGCCGGGCTGCCGTTCTCCCGTCAGGCAGCCATGGCGAAGCTCTTCTGCACCGACATGGCTATGCAGGTGACGACCGACGCCGTCCAGGTCCTCGGCGGCGCCGGCTATGTCGAGGACCATCCCGTCGAGCGGTGGATGCGCGAGGCCAAGGTGATGCAGATATTCGAGGGGACCAACCAGATTCAACGGGTCGTGATCGCGCGGTCGCTGCGGCGCGCACAGACCGGGCAGCTGTGAGCGGCGCGCCGCCGCCGGCGTCCCGGCTGGAGCCGGGCCGGTGACCGAGCTCGTCGACGACACGGATCGCGCCATCGTCCGGGAGCTGGCCGGTGACGGGCGGCTGTCCTACACCGACCTGGCCGAGCGGGTGAGTCTGTCTGTCTCGGCGGTGCACCAGCGGGTGCGCCGGCTAGAAGCCCGCGGCGCGATCCAGGGATACGGCGCGCGGGTCGACCCCGACGCGCTCGGCCTGCCGCTGACGGCGTTCGTGTCGATCAAGCCGATCGACCCGGCCGCAGCCGACGACGTTCCCGACCGGCTCGCCGCCCTCGCGGCGATCGAGAGCTGCTACTCCGTCGCCGGCGAGGAGAGCTACATCCTCAAGGTCCGGGTCGCCGGCCCATCCGAGCTGGAGGGCCTGCTACAGGACATCCGGTCCGCGGCCAATGTCTCGACCCGCACGACCGTGGTGCTGTCCACGCCGTACGACGGCCGCCCGACGTACATCTGACTAGGTTGGCTGCGCCGGAGCCGTCGCCGGCGGCACCCGCAGCAGCTCCGACTCCGCTGACCCCGGGTGCCGTCGCTGCGTTCGCCACCTTGGCGGGGGTTTGCGGCCTTGTCGGTTGGCCGCAGCGATGGAGCTAGCGGGGCCGGAGGGGCTAGAGAAGTGTCAGGTGGCCTTTGCTGGCGCCCTTGACCGAGGAGATGGACAGCGCACGGTCGAAGGTGACGAAGCGCCCGTGATGCATCGCGGACAGGGCGAGTAGGTACGCATCCGTGACCTGACGTGGTCCGTGCAGGTGGGAGCGGTCCACGATCCGTTCGTCGAGCAGGCTAATATCGCAGGTCCAGAACTCGTGAGTACCACTGTCGCACGCCCGGCTCAAGAGGTCGATGGCCTCGGCCGGCGAGATCGGACTCGGATAGCGAGGCTGGCTGATGATGCGCACGAAACCGTTCTCGGTGAGCGCACATGACGCCCACCCGTCCCCGATCCCGCCTTCGAGCCAGTCGTGGGCCCGGCCGTGATCGACATGATCGCTGTCGAGCAGGGCCAACAGAACATTGATGTCGAGTAGCGCTCGCGTCACTCGGGCTCGTCTTCGCGGAGCCGGTCGATCAGCGCATTGGAGATCGCCGCGCCTCGGTGCGGTAGGGCCTGAAAGCCGTGCTGCCCTGCGCTGCGGTGGTGCTCAGGTTGCCGGTGTTGGCCCGTCAGTGCCTGACGAGCGAGATCGGTCAACACCTGCCCAGCCGTGCGCTTCTCGCGCCGTGCCCGCTCCTGTACGGCGAACAGAACGTCATCGTCGAGGCTAATGGTGGTGCGCACGCATCTGATGCTAGCACATCAGATCTATCAATCGCCGCCGCGCCGACCTGCGCACCGCATCGACAAGCGAACCTATTGCGACGCCGTCTGCCCGTCGCCGGGCTCCCGGATACTTCCCCGGGATGGCCTTGGCCACCGGCGGTTCTTGTGCGCCTGATGCTGGTCTGCGACGTCGTATCGGCGCTGGCTCTTGCCAGCGTGCCACTGGCGGCGGCGCTCGGGTCGCTCACGGGTCGGTCAGCTCTACGTCGTTGCCACGCTCGGCGGCGTAGCCAGCGTCTTCAGCACGGCGTACCTCGTCTTCTTGCCATCGATCGTGACGCCCAAAACGCTCACGGAAGGCAACGCGAAGCTGCCGGGCAGCGGATCCGCCGGCTCGAGGCCGGGGGCGATCCAGGGGTACGGCGCGCGGGTCGACCGACCCGACGCGCTCGGCCTGCCGCTGATCTTGGTCGCTTGGATCCATGTCGGTGGACCTGATG
>JBPCOR010000242.1:0-2871 GCA_051000035.1 Mycobacteriales bacterium
GGCAACGATCATCGGGTCTGACCCCCGGGGTCCGGGCGATGGCAACCAATCACCCGGCGGACGCGTCACCACGGTAGGACCGCCGGGTCGGCGGCGCCAGCGGCGGGCCGGGCGGGGCCCGCCGGACCGGGCGGTCGAGCGAGGACGAGGAGGCCGAGGGACCGATGACCGACGACCGGTTCGATGACGGCTTCCAGGATGGGACGGACCAGCCGGTCGATCGTCCCGGCCCGGACAGCCCGCTGCCCCGCGAGCTCGACCCCCGGCGCGGCCGGCGCCCCCGCTCGACCGAGCCGGGGAGTGGCCGGCACCTGCTCGCTCGTGGGCCGGCGATGCGCGCGCTGCTGATCACCGGCAAGACCGTCGGCATCCTTGCCTCGATCGCCGTACTGGTCGCAAGCGGCATGCTCTGGGGGCTCTATCACACCTTCAAGTCCAGTGCGCATCAGCTGCCGGCCGGCGCGGTGCCGACCGTCGTCTCGGCGCCACCGTCCAGCGGCAACGGCAACGGCAACGGATCGGAGGAGGGCCCGAGCCGGGCCGCCAGCGGAGACCCCGACGGCAAGGACCAGAACATCCTGCTGGTCGGCTCCGGCAGCCGGGTCGGGCTGACCAACAAGCAGCTCGCGCAGATAGCGACCGACAACACCGAGGGTGGCTATGCCACCGACAGCATCCTGCTCGTGCACATCCCGGCCGACGGCCGCGAGGCCACGGTCGTGTCCTTCCCGCGCGACGGCTACGTCCAGATCCCGAACCCCGATCCGAGCAAGGCCGACTACAAGCCGGGCAAGATCAACGGCGCCTACGCCGACGGAGCGTGCTACGGCACGTCGCACTACTGCAACGGCGAGCTCAGCGATGCGCAGCAGGTCGCCGGGACCCGCACGCTCATCGCCACCGTGGACAAGCTGTCCGGGCTGCACGTCGACCACTACGTTCAGGTCGGTCTCTACGGCTTCTACCAGATCAGCGAAGCGCTCGGTGGCGTCGACGTGTGCCTGCTGCACGCGGAGAAGGACCCGTACTCCGGCATCGACCTGTCCGCCGGTCACCACAAGCTCGAGGGCACCCAGGCGCTCGCCTTCGTCCGCCAACGGCACGGCGTCCCCGGCGGCGACATCGGCCGCATCAAGCGTCAGCAGGCGTTCCTGGGCTCGGTCGCGCGCCAGGTGCTCAGCGCGGGCACCCTGCTGAACCCGATCAAGCTGGCCAGGCTGGTGCGGGCGATCGGCGGGGCGCTGACCTACGACGGCGGCCCGCACGGGCTGGACCCGATCCAGCTCGCCTCCCAGCTGCGCGACATCGCCGCGGGCAACGTCCACTTCGAGACCGTGCCGATCTCGAACGCGACCGCGACCGCACCGAGCGGGGAGTCGGTGGTCCAGCTCGACATGTCCGCGTTGCCGGGGTTCTTCGACAAGGTCATCGGCAAGACCTCCCCGGCGACACCCGGGGCGCCCGGCTCCGCGGGCTCGTCAAAGGCGTCGGGCTCGACGGTGCCGCGCGCGCACGTGTCCGTCCGGGTGCTCAACGGCGACGGGGTCGCCCTGCTCGCGACGCACACGGCAGCGAAGCTGCGGAGCCTGGGCTTCTCGATCGCCGAGACCGGCGATGCCAACCCGCAGACCGCCACCGAGATCCACTACGGCTCGGGGCAGACGGCGCAGGCGCGGACACTCGCGGCGGCCGTGCCGGGCAGCACCCTGGTCGCCGACGACAGGGTCAGTGCCCGGAGCGTCACCCTGGTCCTCGGCTCGGGCTTCGATCCGGCCACGGTCGGCCAGTCGCCGCGCCGCCGGCCCGGCACACCGTCGTCCAGCCCGGCGTCGGGTTCGTCCGGAGGCACCACGTCCGGCGTCCAGTCCACGGCAGCGGACCGGAGCTGCGTCAACTGATGGCAGCGACCGATCACCTGCTCACGGACGCGCTGCGACGCGACCCGGCCGGTCCGGCGCTCACCTACTACGACGATGCGACCGGCGAACGCACCGAGTTGTCGGCGACCACGCTCGCGAACTGGGTCGCCAAGACCGGCAATCTGCTGCAGGACGAGGTCGGCCTGTCGGCCGGCGAATCGGTCGCCGTCCGGCTGCCCGCGCACTGGCAGACCGCGGCCGTGCTGCTCGCGTCCTGGTCGGTCGGCGGGATCGTGACGACGGACGCCGCCGCCGCGGATGTCGCGTTCTGCGCCGCCACCGATCTCGACGCCGCAACCCGGCCGTCCGGGCAGGTGATAGCGCTCGGATTCGCGCCGCTGGGCCGGCCGATGCCGCAACCGCCGGCCGGCGCGCTGGACTACGCCGCGGTCGTCCCCGCCCAGCCGGACGCCTTCTCCGCCTACCAGCCCGTCGGTGACGACGCACCGGCTGTCACCGACCGGGAGGACACCCGCACCGGCGGGCAGCTGGTCACCGGAGCCCGCGAGCGGGCCGGGGTCTTCGGGCTGCGGGCCGGCGACCGGGTGCTGTCGACCGTCGCGTGGACCGGCTGGCCGGCCTGGGTCGACGGCCTGCTCGCCCCGCTGGCGGCCGGCGCCTCGATCGTGCTCTGCGCCCATGCCGATCCGGCCGGACTCGCCCACCGGGTCGAGGCCGAGGCGGTGAGCTCGACCCTCGGTGTGACCGTCGACGGCGTACGACGGCTGGACCGGTCGCGGGACTAGCGGCGCCCCGGTCGGGGTCGGGCCCTAAGCTCGGCCCGAGCGGGCGGATCGAGTGACCGGGCGGATGAGCTGATGATGGACAAGGTGGTCGGCAGCGCCGCGGAGGCCGTCGCCGACATCTGCTCCGGCGCGTCGCTCGCCGTCGGCGGTTTCGGCCTGTGCGGTGTGCCGCAGGAGCTCATCGCGGCGCTGCACGACTCCGGCGT
>JBPCOR010000295.1:0-6890 GCA_051000035.1 Mycobacteriales bacterium
GGCGCGCCCTTCTCACCGGGCAGGGTGATGCGTTGCAGCAGCGGTACGCCGAAGCCCAGGGTCTTGCCGGTGCCGGTGCGCGCCTGCCCGATGAGGTCCGAGCCGGGCAGTGCGAGGGGGAGGGTCAACTCCTGGATGGCGAACGTACGGGTGATGCCGACGGCCGCGAGCGCCTCGACGATCTCGGCCTTCACGCCGAGGTCGGCGAACAGCGGGGCCTGCTCGGCGACCGGCGCGCGGGCGGCGAGTGGCTCGAACGGCTCGGGGGCGTCGTCGGGGACCAGGTCGGTCCGGTGCTCGGCCGCCTCGGCCTCGCTCGGTGTCAACCCGGTCGCGGACCCTGGGCTGCCGGATTCTGGGCTGCCGGCTGGACCCGTGCTGGTGGTGGCTGGACTTCTGGTGGTGGCGGTCATCCGCTCGGTCAAGGTGCGAGTCCTCTTTCGTCGTCGACGCGCCGACGCCCGAAGGGATCCGGGGCGATCGACCGCGCAGCCTGCAGGCGGCGGGACCGGGCACCCGAGCGGCGTCAACGCTCATCAGGTCAGCGCGAGAAGCCGCGCGGACTCCTCCCAGAATAGCCGGTGCGCGCGCAACGGTGGCTCAGGCGGCCCTTCGCTAGTGTCCGGCCATGCAATCTGAGGCCGGTCATACGCCGGAGGGCATGCGTGCCGACGCGGAGGTGGACCTGCTCGGCGTGCTCGCCTACGGCGAGCTGACGGCGTTCAACCGGCTCGCCGCCGATGCCTGGCTTGCCCCGACCCTGTCCGGTCGCGCCGCGCTCGCGCGGATGGCAGCCGCCGAGATCGGGCACTTCGGCCGGCTGGTCGAGCGGCTGGAGACGATCGGCGTTTCCCCGGACGAGGAGATGGAGCAATTCGTCGCCCCGCTGGACGCGTTTCACGAGTCGACGCTGCCCGGGACCTGGCTCGAGGGCCTGGTCAAGGCCTACGTCTTCGACGGGATCGCCGCTGACTTCTACTCCGAGATCGCCGGCTGGCTGCCCGTGCCGACCCATGACCTCGTTCTGGACGTCCTGAAGGACACCGGTTACGCGGCGTTCGCCGTACACGAGGTCACGTCGGCCATCGGCACCGATGACCGGCTCGGGGCGCGCCTGTCGCTGTGGTCGCGCCGGTTGCTCGGGGAGGCGCTGTCGCAGGCTCAGCACATCGCGGCGGAGCGGGATGCCCTGACCGAACTGATCATCACCGAATCCGGTGACCTGACCGGCGTCGGCGCGCTGTTCCGGCGGCTGACCGACGCGCATACGGCCCGGATGCGGACGCTCGGTCTGTCCGGCTGAGCGAGCAAATCAGCTGGCGACGAAGCCCACCCGCCGGCTCTCGCTCTCGGCGATCTCCACATAGGCGATCCGGCTCGCCGGGACGATCACCCGTCGACCCTTCTCATCGACCAGCTCCAGCAAACCGTCGCCAGCCCCGTCGAGGGCGGTCTGCACGGCCTTCTTCACCTCGTCCGGCGTTTGGGTCGACTCCAGCGTGAGCTCTCGCGGCGAGTGTTCTACGCCGATCTTGACCTCCACCGCGTGCCTCCTGCAGTCGTCGTTGCCTCCCTCGAGCGTAGGCCATGTCCGCGCCGCGATCAGGATTGGCGCGGGAAACCGGAGATTCCCCGCCATGCAAGGGTTTCCACCAGCCGCACCGCCTCGGCCTTCGGCATGGTGTCCTGGCGGTCCAGCCAGAAGCGGGCGGAGATCTCCGACACCCCGGTGAGGGCCACCGACAGCAACTCCGCCTGTGCCTCGGGCAGGCCGGTATCGGCGGCGACGATCTCGGCCACCGCCGCGGCGCAGGCGGCGCTGCCCCGCTCGGCCCGCTCGCGGACCGCTGGCTCGTTGCGCAGGTCGGACTCGAAGACCAGCCGGAAGGCCCCGCGGTCGCCGCCGCCGGCGTCGACGAAGTCGAAGTAGGCGCTGATAGCGTTGTGCACCCGGACCTGGTTGTCATCCGTCGTCGCGATCGCCGCGCGTACCCTGCGGACCAGCTCATCGGTGTAGGTGTCCAGCAGCGCGAGGTATAGCTCGAGCTTGCCCGGAAAGTGCTGGTAGAGAACGGGTTTGGACACTCCGGCCCGGGCGGCGATGTCGTCCATCGCGGCGGCGTGATAGCCGCTTTCGACGAAGACCTGCCGGGCGGCGGACAGCAGCTGTCTGCGCCGCGCGTCCTTCGGCATGCGAACGCTGCGTGCCTCGGGTCGCGTGGTGCTCACCGTCGCCTCCAGGTGCGCCGCCCGGCGTGCGTCGCGGCAACCAACCTAACCCGCGGCGCCGGCCGGGGCAGGCAGAGACTGATCGGCACGCAGCGCGCCGGCATGCAGGTCGCCGAGCCGCTGCACCCGGTCCAGCACCTCGTCCGCGGTCCGCCGAGGCGGGTTCCTCGCCTCGACCTCCGCCCAGGACAGCGGCGTGGACACCGACGGCGTGCCGGTCGCACGCAGCGAGTAGGCACACACCGTCGTCTTCGCCGGATTGTTCTGACTCCAGTCGAGGAACACCTTGCCCGGCCGCAGGTTGCGGGCCATCCTCGCCACGACCAACGCGGGCTGCTCGCGCTCGAGGTGCTCGGCGGCCACCTTGGCGTATTCCGACGTACGGCCAGGGGTGGTCTCGGTGACCGGCACGGCGAGCTGCATCCCCTTCTGACCGCTGGTCTTCGGGTAGGCCGTGAGACCGTCGCGCCCGAGCAGATCGCGCAGCATCAGCGCCACCTCGCAGCATTCCGCGAGGGCGGCCGGGGCGCCGGGGTCGAGGTCGAAAACGAGCAGGTCGGTCCCGCGTTTGCCGCCGCGGGGGCCGACCCGCCACTGCGGCACGTGCAATTCCAGCGCGGCTAGATTCGCCAGCCACACCAGGGTCGCCCGGTCGTCGACGACGACGAAGTCGATCTCCTCCCGGTCCTTGGTGCTGCCGGGGACCGGCAGCCGCACGGTGCGGACCCAGTCAGGTGTGTGCGACGGCGCGTTCTTCTCGAAGAAGAACTTCCCCGCGACGCCGTCGGGATACCGCTTGACCGTCAACGGCCGGCCGAGCAGATGCGGGAGCAGCACCGGCGCGATCCGGCTGTAGTAGTCGATCACCTCTCCCTTGGTGAAACCGGCGTCCGGATACAGCAGCTTGTCCACGTTGGACAGTACGAGCTCCCGGTCGTCGACGCGCACCTTCAACTGCTTACTCACGGACCACCTCCCATGGGTCGACGTCATCGCGTACGCCGAGAAACACCGGGAACCGCAGCCGCATGGTCGGCGTCCACTCGGCAAATCGCACCTGGACGACCACCGTCGGCTCGCACCACCGGACCTGCCGCGGCCCGATCCGATCGGCGAACGGCGAGTCGTCGCGCCGCAGCCGGTCGAGCCGGCGGCGCAAGTCGGCCTCCCGGCCGCCGGCCAGCCCACTGCCGACCTGCCCGGCGTATCGCAGCACGCCGCCGTCGTGGTACCCGAGCGCGAGCGACCCGATCGTGCCGGCTCGCCCGCCGCTGCCCGGCTGCCACCCGCCGACGACGAACTCCTGCTCGTGGGTGATCTTCAGCTTCACCCACTCGCGGGTGCGCACACCGAAGTGATACGTCGAGGACAGCCGCTTGGCCACCACGCCCTCGAGTTGCTGGTCGCGGCAGGCCTGCACGGTCGCGACGCCGTCGTCGAAGACGGGCGGGGTCGCCCAGTGGGTGGCGTCCAGGCCCAGCCGTTCCAGCGTCGCCCGCCGCTCGGCGTACGGCCGGCGGGTCAGATCCACGCCGTAGAGCCGGAGGATGTCGAAGACGAGGTAGGTGACCGGCGCCTGCGTGGCGAGAGCTGCGGCGGCGCCGGCGCTGCGCACGTGCATACGCGGCTGCAGGGCTGCGAACGACGGCCGACCGTCGGTCAGCGCGACCACCTCGCCGTCCAGGAGCGCGTCGTCGCACACGTCGGCGAGCCCGTGCAGCTCCGGGTATGCAATGGTGACCTCCCGCTCGCTGCGGCCGGTCATCCGCAGCCCCTCCGGCCCGATGTCGGCCAGCACACGGACGCCGTCCCACTTCAGCTCATACGCCCACTCCGGCCCGCTCGGGAGCGGGCCGGTGGTCGCGAGCATCGGCTTCACGACGCCCATCCTTCCGGAGCGGTGACGCTGAGCGATGCGCCACCGGTACGGGCCGCGGCGCGGTCGGCACCGGTCGGACAATTCTCGGCATAGTGGGTCGCGACCGGAATATGCCGGAGCGGCATATTTATGCCTGTCCGGCATAGCCGGACGACGGGACATGCCGTCGGGGCACCGCGGTGGTGCCGCGCGCTGCAAGACACGGCGGCCGGACTAATGGGACGCTTGGACCATGCGGGCAATCTGGAAGGGCGCGATCTCCTTCGGGCTGGTGAGCATCCCGGTCAAGCTCTACACGGCGACCGAGGAGCGCGACGTCGCGTTTCACCAGGTGCACCGGTCCGACGGCGGGCGGGTCCGGTACAAGCGAGTGTGCTCGGTCGACGGCGACGAGGTCTCCTACGGGGACATCGCGAAGGGCTACGAGCTGCCCGGCGGCGAGATGGTCGTGCTCACCGACGACGACCTGGCCGATCTTCCCCTGTCGAGCAGCCGTGAGGTCGACGTGCTCGCGTTCGTCCCGCTGGAGCAGGTCGATCCGATCTATTTCTCCAAGAGCTACTACCTCGAGCCGGACGGACCGGCCGCGAAGCCCTACGTCCTGCTCCGCGACTCGCTGGAGAAGTCCGGGCGGGTGGCGCTGGTCAAGGTGGCGATCCGATCCCGCGAGGCGCTCGCCACGCTTCGGGTCCGCGACGGCGTGATCGTGCTCGAGACGATGATCTGGCCCGACGAGGTCCGCGAGCCCGACTTCGGTTTCCTCGACGACGACGTCAGCCTGCGGCCGCAGGAGCTG
Organism: Mycobacteriales bacterium; assembly: GCA_051000035.1. Classification (GTDB taxonomy): domain Bacteria; phylum Actinomycetota; class Actinomycetes; order Mycobacteriales; family QHCD01; genus QHCD01. Next base: position 4,905 of record JBPCOR010000295.1, read on the forward strand.
GCGATGGCCGAGTCGCTGATCGAGAGCATGGCCGGCGACTTCGAGCCGGGCGAATATCACGACGGCTACCGCGAGGCGGTCGAGGCGGTCGTGCAGGCGAAGGTCGCGGGCGATGAGGTGATCGCACCGCCCGATCGGGACAGCGACAGCGGCGGCGAGGTGCTGGACCTGATGGCGGCGCTGCGCAACAGCGTTGCCGACGCGAAGCGTCGCCGTGGCGATGGCGGTGCCACGGCTACGACGCCGGAATCCGCCGCCGACGAGGAGCCGGCGCGCAGCCGCGATGCCGCCACGAAGCAGCGCGCCGCACCGGAGAAGAGGGCCGCGAAGAAGTCGGGGACGCGGGATGCGAGCGCGCGGACAGCGGCGGATGCGTCGGCCGCCCGGCCGGCCAAACGAACCGCGAAGAAGGCCGCGAAGTCGGTGCCGAAGCAGGGCGCGAAGACGGCCTCGCGGCGTACGACGACCCGCAGGGCGACCCCGTCGAAGCGCGCCCGGAAGAGCGCCTGAGGCGGTGCCGAGGGCAGCCCGACCGGCCCGGGACGGCGGCGCGAGCCCGCAGGGTCAGGCCGGCCTGCCGCAAGGGCAGCCCTGGCCGGCGCGGCGGGCCACTGTGTCCGGTCGGGCCCTGGTATACCGGCACACGCCCGGCGGCCCGCACGCCCAGCCGGCGCTCTACCTGCACGGGCTCGGCGGATCGTCCACCAACTGGACCGATCTGGCCGGCCTCCTCGCCGACGTACTGGACGGCGACGCCTTCGACCTGCCGGGCTACGGGGCGTCCGACCCGCCGGCGGGCGGCGACTACCGGCTCCCGGCCCAGGCGACGTCGGTTGTCGCGCTGCTGACCGAACGCCGCCGCGGCCCGGTCCATCTCATCGCCAACTCCCTCGGCGGCGCGGTCGCGGTCGTGGTCGCGGCCCGCCGCCCGGACCTGGTGCGCACCTTGACCCTGGTCTCGCCGGCGATGCCCGACCTGCGACCGCACAATCGGGTGCGGGCGCTGCTGTCGGCGTGCGCCATCCCCGGCGTCCAGCCGCTCGCCGAGCGCCGGTTGCTCGGTCTGTCGCCCGAGGAGCGGGTCCGGCAGGTCATCGGGACCGTCTTCGGTGACCCGTCCCGGGTGCCGGCCCACCGGATCGCCGAGGCCGTCGTGGAAGGGGAACGCCGGGCGGCGCTGCCGTGGTCCGACGACGCCTTCGTCCGGTCCCTGCGCGGGCTGCTGACGGCCTACCTCTCGCCGGGCGACCGGTCCCTGTGGTCGCAGGCCCGCCAGGTCCGCGCGCCGACTCTGATCGTGTGGGGCATGAAGGACGTGCTCGTCCCGATGCACGTCGCCCGGCGCACGACAACCCAGATCCCCGGCGCCCGGCTGCTGCTGCTCCCCGGCGTCGGGCACGTCGCGCAGCTGGAGGCACCGGCCGAGGTCGCCACCGCGATCCGGGAGCTGCTCGGCAGCTCGCGAGCCGGGAGCTGCTGAGCAGACACCCGCGCGGCCAGCTACCCTCGCATCCAGCGGAATTCACCCTTCGGCCCCATGCGACACAGCCCGGCGGGCCGGTCGGGCCGCCGCGGTGTGACAGGCTTGACGCAATGGACGAGCGACGTGACCAGCGCCCCGACCGGCCGGCCCACCGCGACCTTCGCGCCCAGGGTGGCCCGGCCGTGCGCACCCTGTTCTCGCGCCTGGTCGACAAGTGGGGGTGGCGCGCGGTCGCCATCCCGGTGCTGGCAATAGCCACGGTGTGGTGGGCGGGGACGGCGCTGGCCGGCGACAACAGGTCCGCATCGTCTCCCGGTCGCCCGTCCGCTCCGGCGCACACCGCGGGCCCGGTGTCACCGACAGCGTCGGTACCGGGGGCTGCCCGGGTGACCGGCACGTCAGCCGCGGCCGCTTCCCGCCGGCCGTCCGCGAGCCTGTCCGCCGGTCCGTCCGCGGGCCCGTCCACCAGCAGGACCGGGCCGTCGAACCGTCCCTCGGTATCG
>JBPCOR010000312.1:0-4012 GCA_051000035.1 Mycobacteriales bacterium
GCACGCCCGCCGCCGTCCGTGCGTCGTCGTGGCCGCGATCGGCTGCGCGGCCGGGCTCACGGCCGCGCACATCCTCGCCTTCGGCGCCTGTCTTGCCGCAGCAGGCGGGCATGCGTCGATCGCGACCCTGGTGGTCGTCTACCTCGGCGCAGCGACTGCCGGCGCACTGGTCCCTACGCCCGGCGGCACCGGCGCCGTGGAGGCCGCGATGATCGCGGGTCTGGTGGCGGCCGGCGTACCGACCGCGGCGGCAACGGTGGCGACGCTGCTGTCCCGGCTGGTGTCGACGTGGTTGCCGCTGCTGCCGGGGTGCGTCGCGGCGGGGTGGCTGCGACGGCGCGGTCTGCTGTAACCGCGCGGCCTGCTGTAACCGCGCGGCCTGCCGTGCTGGGTGGGCCAGCTCAGCCAGCTCGCCGACGATGGCCGGGGCCGCGATCCGACGCCGCGCCCGCCGATCGTGCGCAACACGTCGACGACACGCCGGCGACGGTGTCCATTAGCGCATGATCGGCGATCCGGGCCGGCGGGAAGAACGCCGATCGCGACGATCCGGGCCGGCGGGAAACGCGCCGATCGCACCGATCCGGGCCGGCGGGAAACGCGCCGATCGCGACCACCCCGTGCAGAGAGTGTGGGCCGAGGGTCAGGCCGCAGCCACCTGTCTGGCGCCCGAGCTCTCCTCACTGCCGAACCGCACATGTCGCGACTCCGAGCCGATCGCGGTGAGGACGGCGACCGCGATCAGGACCGGGACCACGGTGACGGTGAGGGCGAAGGTGTAGCTGTGGGATTTCGCCAGGTGTTGCTGGATCGGCAGGTTGAACGCCGCCAGGCAGTTGCCGAGCTGGTAGGTGACGCCGGGGTAGAAGCCGCGGATCTCATCCGGGCTCATCTCGGTGAGGTGCGCCGGAACGACGCCCCAGGCGCCCTGCACCATCACCTGCATCAGGAACGCGCCGAGCGCCAGCAGCCCGGCGCTGGTGTTGATGGCGAAGAGCGGCACGATCGGCAGCCCGAGCAGCGCGAAGATCACGATGACGATCCGCCGGCCGTAACGCTGCGACAGGGTGCCGGCGAGCGTGCCGCCGATGATCGCGCCGATGTTGTAGATCACGGCGATCCAGGTCGCTGTCGTCGGCGACAGGCCGACACCCTCCTTCAGGAAGGTCGGGTAGATGTCCTGAGTGCCATGGCTCATCCAGTTGAACGCCGTCATGAGCAGGACCAGGTAGATGAACCGGCGCAGGATCTTGGCGTTGAGGAAGATCTTCGCCGCCGACACCCTGGTGACCTTGACCCGCTGCTGCGCGGCCGCCCACACCTCCGACTCGCCGACCCGGGTCCGCACGATCAGGCTGATCAACGCAGGCAGGATGCTGGCCGCGAACATCCACCGCCAGGACAGCCCGAAGTGGACGCGGACCACCAGGTAGAACAGCGCGGCGACGAGATAGCCGATCGAGTAGCCCTCCTGCAGTACGCCGGAGAAGAAGCCGCGGCGCTCGGCCGGGATCTTCTCCATCGCCAGCGCCGCGCCCAGCCCCCACTCGCCGCCCATGCCGATGCCGTAGAACAGCCGGAGCACGAGCAGCACGGTGTAGTTCGGCGCGAAGGCGCACAGGAAGCCGATGAGGGAGTAGAAGCAGACGTCGACGATCAGCGGGATACGGCGGCCGACCCGGTCGGCCCACAGCCCGAAGATCAGCGCGCCCACCGGCCGCATGAGCAGCGTGACCGTGGTGAGAAAGGCCATCTTGGTCAGCGAGACACCGAAGTCGTGGGCGATGTCGGCGTAGACCAGGACCACGATGAAGTAGTCGAACGCGTCCATCGACCAGCCCAGGAGCGCAGCGGCGAAGGCGCTTCGCTGGTCCCTCGTCAGCGGTTGTGTGGCCACGGTGCCTCCCGTCATGGCGGCCCGACCGTGGGCCCCGAGCGTCGTCGGCGAACGAGCCGGGTCTTTGTTACTCCCTCCGAGGCGATACCGCTAGCCCGAAACGCAGCGGGTCGACAACGCGCGGGCCGAATTCGCCCGGGTCCGCCGCCGGTGTCCGCACGACGTGTCAGGCGGTCTCGGCGTGGGAGAACGTGCGCCGGTAGGCGAGCGGCGTCGTGCCGACCTGCCGGTTGAAATGGTGCCGGAGCAGGTCGGCGGTCCCGAAGCCGGTACGCCGGGCGATCTCCTCCACCGCGAACCGGCCGTCCTCGAGCAGCTGCTGGCTCGCCAGCACCCGCTGGCGGGTCAGCCAGCTGTGCGGCGTCGTGCCCGCGGTGGCGGCGAAGCGGCGAGCGAACGTGCGGACCGACATGTGCGCGCGAGCCGCCAGGCCCGCGACCGTCATCGGCTCGTGCAGGTGCCCCTGCATCCAGGCGAGCAGTGGCGCCAGGTCGGCACCGTCGTTGGCGCACCGCGGCACCGGCGTCGAAACGTACTGCGCCGGGCCGCCGTCCCGGTGCGGCGGCACGACCATCCGCCGGGCGATTCCGTTGGCGACCGTGGTGCCAAGCTCCCGGCGTACGACATAGAGGCAGGCGTCGATGCCCGCCGCGGTGCCGGCGCTGGTGATCACCGGCCCGTCGGCCACGTAGAGCCGGTCGGGATCGACCTGCAGCTGCGGATACCGCCGGCTCAGCAGGTCGGCGTGATGCCAGTGACAGGTGACCCGGCGGCCGCCGAGCAGGCCGGCCGCGGCGAGCATGAAAACCCCCGAACAGACGCTGAGTACGGTCGAGCCGCGCTCGACGGCCGCATGCAGGACATCGACGATCGCGCGCGGCACCGGCACGTCTTCGGTCTCCCACGCTGGGATCACGACAAGGTCGGCGGTGGCCACCCGGCCCAGCCCGTGCTGGACGTGCAGCGCCGTCCCACCCAGGCCGGGCAGCCGCCCGGGGCCCGCGGCGCAGACGGCGAAGTCGAAATTCGGCAACCCATCGTCGGTCCGGTCCAGGCCAAACACCTCGGACACGACACCGAGCTCGAAGGGGTGGATCTGCCGGTCGACCAGCGCAACGACATCCCGAATCATGTTGGCAGTATATGCGGCTAGCCCGGCAGTTCTGCCACTGTCACAATCGGCCGGTACGGCGCACCGTCGAGGTCATGAGCAACGCATCCGCATCCGGCGACCGTGAGATCAGGTGGCGATCGTGACCGGCGTAGTCGTCGTCCTCGTGCTCATCGCGCTGGTCTACGCCGCCTCCTGCCGCTACGGCGTCGACAGCCGGGACGGGCTGGACTGGCGCCGCCGCGATCCGTCCCGCGGCCGCGACGCGACCCTGCGCGGGGCGCACGCGGCTCGGGCAGACCTCAGCGCGGCGGGCGGCCTGATCCGCCGCGCCGCCGGGACCTTCGCCGACTTCAACCGCACGCAGGTCGATGCGTGGGACGGCTATCTGCGGCGGGAATCCTGCCTGCGCGCGAGGTGGCTGCGGTGGGTGGCGTACCGGGACGGTTGGCGCCTCGTCGGGCGGTATGCGCCGCCGACCCGGCGGCCGCCCGGTGGCAGCACCGCGGGCTCGGGGGCTCGGACCCGCGACGCGACCCGAAGGTAGCGCGGCGTCCGCTGCGTCCTCAGGGCGACACGACGTGGGCGTACACGGTCTCGGCCACCTCGATGCGGTCGTGCGCTACGCCCGCCGACGCGACGGACGCAGCGCTGCACGCGACGATGACCGCGGCCACCGCGCCCGCTGTCAGCGGGCGGCGCCGCGGCCGCGGCGCAAGCAGGAAGCACACGCGGTCAACCAACCAATGATCGGCCGCGGCGAGCACCGTCGGTGCGACGGTCGCAGCGCGCCGGCCCAGGGCCGCCCGCGCAAGACTACGGGCGACGACCCGCCGGTCCCGCACCGCGGCTGCGGCGTCCTCATCCGCCCAGCGCTCCACGGCGAGGGTGACCGCCGCGACCGACGGCCGCAGCATCGGATTCACGCATGCGGCGATTCTCACCGCCTGCACGTAGAGGTGTTGGCGATGGCGGACGTGGGCCGCCTCGTGAGCCAGCAACGC
>JBPCOR010000339.1:0-9372 GCA_051000035.1 Mycobacteriales bacterium
TGCGCGCCCGATCGTGCTGGCGGGCGATGAACGCCAGCGCCGCGTCGATGCTGTCGTCGATCGGCACCGTCGTGATGAGCGGGATGAGCGGGTCGGCCGACGCCTCCTGGGCCAGCGCGATGTCACCGTCGTCGAAAGCGCGCAGCAGGAAGCGCCCCGCCGGGACGGTAGGTAGGACAAGCCCCTCGGTCATATCACCAGTGCACCAGACGCGTTCGACGTCTCAGCCGCCGGCCGAGGGGCGCAGGCCGCTCGCTGCGCCGGGTTGGGCCGCGGTGAGCCGGTCCAGCCGGCTCGCGATGCCGCGACGCAGCGCGTCGTGCCGTCGGTCCAGCGCGACTGCCGGGTCACGCCAGCTGGAGAGCGGATAACGCCAGACCGCGTGCCCGCGGATATCCGGCGGCTCCCATTCATACCTCGGCCAGACATGCGCGTGCAGAAAGGCATCGGTGTTGCCCAGAATCTCCAGGTTCACCCGCCGAAAGGCCGGATCGGCGACCATGCAGGCCGTCTCGACGGCTTCTCCGAGCGTGGCCATGCTGTCCAGGAACGCGAGCCGGCGCGCGCGGAAGATCCGACAACCGTCCGGCCGACGGATCGTCGGTCAGCAGGACGCAGTAGCCCGGCAGCCATTGCACGTCGCCCATGACGGCGAAGCCGCCGGGCAGCCGCCGCAATACGGTGGGATTCTCGCCTCGCAAGGCCGATCCCACCCGGTCAGCACGCCAATCGGGCACCGCACCTACCTTCCGCGCATGGCGGCCGTGCGCGCGAACGCCGTCAGGACGCCCGGTCGTCGCCTCTCGGCTTCGGCTCGGCGTCCACGCCGGCTTCCTTCCGCTGTGCCTCGGTGATGGGGGCGGGCGCACCGGTCAACGGGTCGTATCCGCCGCCGGATTTCGGGAATGCGACAACCTCGCGGATCGAGTCATGGCCCGCCAGCAGCGCGGCCCAGCGGTCCCAGCCCATCGCGATCCCGCCGTGCGGCGGCGGACCGTAGGCGAAGGCGTCGAGCAGGAAGCCGAATTTCTCCTGCGCCGCGGCCGCATCCAATCCCATCATCGCAAACACCCGGCGCTGCACGTCGGCCTGGTGGATCCGGATGGACCCACCGCCGATCTCGTTTCCGTTACACACCAGGTCATATGCATAGGCCAGCGCCTCGTCCGGCGCGTCTTCGAAGCGGTCGATCCAGTCCGGGTTGGGTGAGGTGAACGCGTGGTGCACGGCCGTCCACCGGCCCGACCCGACGGCGACGTCATCGGTGCGGTCGGTCCGCTCGAACAGCGGCGCGTCGAGCACCCAGCAGAATTCCCACCGGCTCTCGTCGATCAGCCCACCGCGGCGGGCGATCTCCAGCCGGGTCGCGCCGAGCAGCGCGCGGGCATCGGCCGCTTCGCCCGAGGCGAAGAAGATCGCGTCGCCCGCCCGGGCGCCGGCGGCCTCGATGAGCCCGGCGCGCTCCGTCTCGGCCAGGTTCTTCGCCACCGGTCCGGAAAGCTCACCGTCCTCGCCGACCAGCACGTAGGCGAGTCCCCCGAATCCGCGCTGCTTGGCGAAATCCTGCCACCCGTCCAGGGTGCGCCGCGGCTGCGCCGCGCCCCCGGTTTGGACGACGGCACCGACGTATGGCGACTGGAACACCCGAAACGGCGTGTCGGCGAAATACGCCGTGAGATCGAGCAGCTCGCACCCGAAGCGCAGGTCGGGCTTGTCGGTGCCGAATCGCGCCATCGAATCGGCGTAGGTGATCCGCCTGATGGGTAACGCAATCTCGTGCGCCGCAAGCTCGCGCCAGACCCGGGACGCGATCGCCTCCGCCACCTCGAGCACGTCGTCCTGGTCCACGAAGGACATCTCGATGTCGAGCTGGGTGAATTCCGGCTGCCGGTCGGCGCGGAAATCCTCGTCCCGGTAGCAGCGGGCGATCTGGAAATACCGCTCCATGCCGGCGACCATCAGCAACTGCTTGAAAATCTGCGGCGACTGCGGGAGGGCGTACCACGAGCCCGGCTTCAACCGGGCCGGCACGACGAAATCTCGCGCGCCTTCGGGCGTCGAGCGGGTCAGCGTCGGCGTCTCGATCTCGACGAAACCCAGCGCGTGCAGGACATCGCGTCCGAGGTGATTCAGGTCCGAACGCAGCCGCATCGCCCGGGCCGGGCCGGTGCGGCGCAGGTCGAGATAGCGGTACCGCAGCCGCACCTCCTCGCCGACGTCGACGTGGTCGTCGAGCGGGAAGGGCAGCGGCGCCGACGCCGACAGCACCCGCATCGACGTCGCGGTCACCTCGATCGCACCGGTCGGCAGAGCCGGGTTCGCATTTCCTGGCGGCCGCGCGCCGACGGTGCCGGTCACCGCGATGCAGTATTCCGACCGCAGCTCATGCGCGTCCTCCTCGCGCAGGACCACCTGGCACACGCCGCTCCCGTCGCGCAGATCGACGAAGAGCACGCCGCCGTGATCGCGCCGCCGGGCCACCCAGCCGGCGAGGGTGACCTCGTCGCCGGCGTGCTCGGCCCGCAGCGAGCCGGCGTCGTGGGTGCGAATCATGTCAGCTTCTCCCTGATGGTGGTGACGAGGTCGGCGAGCGCCACGGTCTCCTGCGCACCGCTGCCGAGGTTTTTCACTTCCGCGGACTCGTGCCGCAAGTCCCGCTCCCCCACGATGACCGCGTATGCCGCCCCGGATCGGTCGGCAGATTTCATCGCACCCTTCAGTCCGCGCCCGCCGTAGGACATGTCCGCCGCTACGCCGGCGGATCGCAGCTGCGCGACGAGCGGGACGGCCCGGCGCCCTGCCAACTCGCCCAGAGGTACGACGAATACCGCACATCGCGCCACATCGTCGACGGGAATGCCCTCGGCCCGCATCGCGAGCACGGTCCGGTCGACGCCGAGGGACCAACCGACCGACGGCAGCGGCGGCCCACCGAGCATTTCCGACAGGCCGTCGTACCGGCCGCCGCCACCGACCGCCGATTGCGCGCCCAGACCCGGGTGCTGGAATTCGAACGTCGTCCGGGTGTAGTAGTCCAGACCGCGCACGAGCCGCGGCGCGTCCACATAGGACATTCCGAGATCATCGAGCAGCAGGCGCACGCGCGCGTCGTGTGCGGCGCACGCTGCACACAGTGAGTCAGCGATCAGTGGTACGCCGGCAAGCTGCTTCTGCACCGACTCCCGCTTGTCGTCTAGGACCCGCAGCGGATTGATGTCGATCCGGCCGCGGGTTTCCGCATCGAGGTCCAGACCGCGCAGGAAGACCTGCAACCGCTCCCGGTAGGCCGGCCGGCACTCCTGGTCGCCGAGCGAATTGAGAAGCAAGGTAACCCCGGTCAGGCCGAGCCGGCGATATCCCTCGACGGCGAGCCAGATCAGCTCGACGTCCAGCGCCGGATCAGCGGAGCCGAGCGCCTCGGCGCCGACCTGGCTGAAGTGCCGGTAGCGGCCGGCCTGCGGCCGCTCGTACCGGAAGAACGAGCCTGAATACCACAGCTTCACCGGCAGCGGGCCGCGGTCCAGGCCGTGCTCCAGCACGGCTCGCACGACCGCAGCGGTGCCCTCGGGCCGAAGCGTGATCGATCGGCCGCCTCGATCCTCGAAGGTGTAGGTCTCCTTCGTGACGACGTCGGTCGACTCGCCGACACCGCGGTGGAACAGCGCCGTGTCCTCGAAGGCCGGCGTCTCGACATAGCCGTAGCCGGCCCCGGCGGGCCCCCCGCCGAGGACGTCACGCACCCGCAGGAACGCGGCTGACTCCGGCGGGACGAGGTCGAATGTGCCCTTCGGCGCGCTGAACTGGCCGGTCACAGCGAAATGCCGCCGGCAACCGCGGCGAGGAAGGGGTTGCCGGCCCGCTCCCGCGCAATCGTCGTCGAGTCGCCGTGCCCGGGGTGGATCACCGTCGCGTCGTCCATCGGCAGCAGTACGTCGGTGATCGTCCGCGCCATCTCGGCGGAGCTGCCACCGGGCCGTTCGCTCCGGCCGATCGAACTGGCGAAGAGCAGGTCACCGCCGAAGACCAGCGGCGCACGGTCGCCCGCCACCGCATAGATCACCGAACCCGGCGTGTGCCCGGGCGTACGCCGCACGGCGAACGACAGGCCGGCGACATCCAGCGGCTGCACGTCGGCGAGCTCGCGGACCTCATCTGGTTCGGCGAATTCGGTGCGACCGAACAGGTCGGTGCCCGGTTCGACGCCGAGGCCGCTCCACGGGTCGGCGATCTGGGCCCGGTCGGCCGGGTGGATGTACGCGGGGATACCCCACTCGCCGCACACCTCGGCGGCGGCCCAGGTGTGATCCAGGTGTACGTGGGTGAGCAGGACCGCGACCGGGCGGACCCGGTGCCGGTGCAACATCGCGGCGAGCGCGCCGGCGGCGTCGATGCCGGGGTCGACCACGACGCACGGCTCGCCGGCGCCGGCGGCGACGACCCAGCAGTTGGTCGCCAGCGCCCCCGCGGCGAAGCCGGCGACGAGCATGATCGGGTCACCCTTTCCTGCGGTGGCGGTGGTTGGGCGACCGCCGGCTTGCACCGGCGGCACTGATCAGGCTACCGAGGCGGCCGGGGCAGCCACGACCCGATTCCGGCGGACCGGAGCGACCCCGGCTCCGGCGTTCTCAGGAATCCTCAAGGTCACGCCGTAGACTCCGGCCCGACGTGTGCCCGACCGCCCCGCCGTCGAAGGAGTGTGCCGAACGTGCCGACCGAGCGACAGCGGCGAGAAGCCGCCCAGCGCAAGCTGAAGCGGCAGCTGGAACACCGCGCCGCGGCCGCGCGCAAACGCCGACAGCAGGCCATCGTGGCGAGCTCCGCCGGCGCCGTGCTCGTCGTGATCTTGGTCGTCGTCCTGATCTTCGTCAATGTCGGCAGCAGCGGCAAGAACTCCGCCGCCAGCACATCGGCGTCGAAGTCCTCGTCCGCCCCGACATCAGCATCCGCGTCGAAATCAGGGTCCGCGTCGAAATCAGGATCCGCGTCGAAATCAGCGTCGGCCAGCCCGGCCGCGACCGCGTCGCCGTTCCCCACCCGCACGTTCGCGGCGTCGAACCGCAAGCCGATGGTGTCCTCGGGCGCCTGCGGCTACGCCGAGACGGCAACGTCATTGAAGTCGCCGTACGACAAGGACGTGGGCCTGCCACCGGATCCGAGGACCACGCCGGCGAGCGGTACTGCGACCGTGCAGATCACGACCAGCCAGGGGCCGATGACCCTGCAACTCAACCGCGCGCTCGCGCCCTGCGCGGTCCAGAGCTTCCTCTACCTGGCGAGGAAGGGGTTCTATGACAACACCGCCTGCCCGCGGCTGGTCACCGCCGGCATCTTCGTCCTGCAGTGCGGCGACCCGTCCAACAGTCAGCAGGGCGGGCCGACGTACGCATACAAGCAGGAGACCTCGTCGAAGACCGACTACTCCGCGGGGGTCGTCGCGATGGCCAATACCGGCCAGCCGAAATCGACCGGCAGCCAGTTCTTCATCATTTTCAAGAACAGCAATGCCGGCAAGGCGACGGGCGGCGGGCTGCAGAAGGCCTATTCCGTGATCGGCACGATCAGCAAGGGCCTGCCGGTGGTCACCAAGGTCGCCGCCGCCGGCGCCGTGGGCACGACGCCGCAGGCATCCGATGGCAAACCGAAGCTTGGCCTGACCATCACCTCGGTCAAACTTGCCAGCTGACCGGTCGTCGCCCGGGACAGCCACGTTACGTCCTGCGTTGCGTGCCGCCGAGCGCACGGTTCGCAGGACGTTAGCGCCGACGCTCGCCGGCGCGGTCAGGCGCCGGAGGTGACGCGGTAGACGTCGAAGACGCCCTCGATGCCGCGGACCGTGCGGAGCAGATGGCCCAGGTGTTTCGGGTCGCCGAGCTCGAAGCTGAACCGGCTGACCGCGACCCGGTCGCGCGTCGTGGTGACCGACGCGGACAGGATGTTGGCCTTTTCATCCGACAGCGCCCTGGTGACGTCAGACAGCAGCCGATGCCGGTCGAGTGCCTCGACCTGGATGGAGACGAGGAACACCGAGCCGGTCGACGGCGCCCAGTGCACCGGCACCAGCCGCTCCGGCTGACCCAGCAGCGCGCCGGAATTGGTGCAGGTACGCCGGTGCACCGACACGCCGCCGCCGCGGGTGACGAAGCCGATCACGTCGTCGCCGGGCACCGGTGTGCAGCACTTGGCGAGCTTGACCCACATGTCGCCGTCGACACCGTCGACGACGATGCCGGCGTGCGCCGAATCGCCGCTGCGGACCCGCACCGGTGCGGGCGCCTCGGCGATGTCGTCGCTCACGCCGTCCGGCCCGCCGAGGGAGGTTAGGAGCTTCTCGACCACCGACTGCGCGGAGATGCGCCTCTCGCCGACGGCCGCGTAGAGCGCTGCCACGTCGGCGTAGCGCAGTTCCCGGGCGAGGGTGCCGAGGGCCTCGCCGCCGAAGAGTCGCTGCATCGGCAAACCCTGCTTGCGTACGGCCTTCCTGATGTCGTCCTTGCCCTGCTCGATCGCGTCGTCGCGGCGTTCCTTGGCGTACCACTGCCGGATCTTGGTCCGCGCGCGCGGGCTGGCGACGAAGGAGAGCCAATCCTGCGATGGGCCGGTGGAATCGGACTTGGAGGTGAAGATCTCCACCGCATCGCCGTTGTCGAGCTTGCTCTCCAACGACACCAGCTTGCCGTTGAGGCGCGCGCCGATGCAGCGGTGGCCGACCTCGGTGTGCACGGCGTAGGCGAAGTCCACCGGGGTGGAGCCGGCGGGCAGCGAGACGACGTCCCCCTTGGGGGTGAATACGTAGACCTCGGTGGTGGCAAGGTCGAAACGTAGACTGTCGAGGAACTCCCCCGGCTCCTTGGTCTCCCGCTGCCAGTCCAGCAGCTGGCGCAGCCACAGCAGGTCGTCACCGGCGGCCGCGGCGGTCGGCGCGATGCCCTTGGCGTCCTTGTACTTCCAGTGCGCCGCGATGCCGTACTCGGCCGTGCGGTGCATCGGGAAGGACCGGATCTGAAACTCCACCGGCTTGCCCTCGGGACCGATCGCCGTGGTGTGCAGCGACTGGTACATGTTGAATTTCGGCATCGCGATGTAGTCCTTGAACCGGCCGGGCACCGGCTGCCAGCGGGCGTGGATCACGCCGAGCGCGGCGTAGCAGTCGCGGACCGAGTCGACCAGCACCCGAATGCCGACCAGGTCGTAGATGTCGGTGAAGTCCCGACCCCGGACGATCATCTTCTGGTAGATCGAGTAGTAGTGCTTCGGCCGGCCGGTGACGGCCGCCTTGACCTTCGCCGTGCGCAGATCCTCGTTGATTCCCTCGATGACCGCGGCGAGGTGTACGTCGCGCGACGGCGCCCGCTCGGCGACCAGCCGGACGATCTCGTCGTACCGCTTGGGATACAACGTCGCGAACGCCAGATCCTCCAGCTCCCACTTGATGGTGTTCATGCCGAGCCGGTGCGCCAGCGGCGCGAGCACCTCGAGCGTTTCGCGCGCGGTGTGCTCCTGCTTGTGCGGCGGCAGGTAGGAGAGGGTGCGCATGTTGTGCAGCCGGTCGGCGAGCTTGATCAACAGCACCCGCGGGTCGCGGGCCATCGCGACCACCATCTTGCGGATCGTCTCGGCCTGTGCGGCGTCGCCGTACTGCACCTTGTCCAGCTTCGTGACGCCGTCGACGAGATGGGCGACCTTCTCGCCGAACCCGGCCTCGAGCTCGTCGAGGGTGTAGCCAGTGTCCTCGACCGTGTCGTGCAGCAGCGCACCGACGAGCGTCGCGGTGTCCATGCCGAGCTCGGCGAGGATCGATGCGACCGCGAGCGGGTGGGTGATGTAGGCGTCGCCGCTCTTGCGAAGTTGCCCGCGGTGATAGCGCTCGGCGACGGCGTAGGCGCGCTGCAGCAGGCGCACGTCGGCCTTCGGGTGGGCGGCGCGGTGGGTCGCGACGAGCGGCTCGAGCACCGCACCGACGGATGAGGAACTCGGGCCACTCGCGATCCGCCTGGCGATCCGGGCCCCGACCCGCCGCCGCCGGTGCGCGACGGTTGCCGGCGAGCGCAGCTCGGTCTGATCGTCATCCCCGTCAGACGCTGGCCCGACGGGAGTATCGGGTGCCGTACCGTCCTCGGGCGACGCTTCGCCGCTCGGCCGGTCGGGGGGTGCGGCGGCGGCTTCGATGGCGGGTTGTTCTGCGCCGGGTTCGATCGCCGCGGCGGCTTCGTCCCGCGGCGGCGCATCCGGGCGCGTCGTACCGGTGACGTCACTGCTCACCGGCAGTCACCTCCCCGCATCAGCACCCACCCGCATCGGCACCTGCCCGCGTCCGTCCCGACGTGCGGTGCAAACCACTCTACGGCGCCGCACTCACAGCTCGACGAGTGCGGTGACCTCCCGCGGGGCAATGCGCCCGCGACCGCCGAGCGCGGACAGTTCGAGCATTACGGCGAGGCCGGCGAGCGCTCCGCCGGCCGCCTCGATCAGATCCGCGGCCGCCGCGAGGGTCCCCCCGGTCGCGAGAACGTCGTCGACGAGCAGCACCCGCCGCCCGTCGAGCAGTCCGAGCGGCACCTCGATGCGGGCCCGCCCGTACTCGAGGTCGTAGTCGGCGCCGACGCTCGGGGGCGGCAGCTTGCCGGCCTTGCGTATCGGCACCAGCCCGCAGGTCAGCGCCGTGGCGACGGCGGCCGCGATGATGAACCCGCGAGCCTCGACGCCGGCGACCAGATCGACGCCTCCCACGCTGCGTGCATGCTCCGCCAATGCGTCGGTCACCCGCCGGAAGGCGGGCCCGTCGGCGAGCAGCCCGGTGATGTCCTTGAAGAGCACGCCTGGCTTCGGGAAGTCCTGCACATCGCGGAGTCGGCCGACGACGAGCGCCCTGAGATCGGACCGGTCGCCCGCCGCCGGTTGGGCCACCGGGTCAGCGCTTCCGCTTCGCCTGCGGTCGGCCACCACGGCGGGTCTGCGGGCGCCGCTTGCCCGCCGACGGGCGCGCACCCGGGCGTGGCGCAGCGCCCGGCGTCAGCGGCACCCGCGGGGCACTCGCCGTCGCGGTCCCGTCGGCGTCACCGTCGGCCGTGTCGACGGTCTCGCTGTCGGTGTCGCGGTCGAGCAGAGCGGTCGTCGTACGGCCGCCGGCGCCCGCGCCCGCAACGGCGGCGTCGGTCCCATGGGTGGCCCGGGCCGCCCGCCGCTGCCGGACCTTCTGGGTGAGGGCGCGGTACTGGGGCTGGTGCTCCTTCAGCTCACAGGCGATGGGCGTCGCGAGGTACAGCGAGGAGTACGCGCCGGAGGCCAGCCCGATGAAGAGCACCAGGGCGAGGTCCTTGATCGTCCCGACACCGAGCAGGCCGGCGCCGACGAAGAGCAGGCCCGCGACCGGCA
>JBPCOR010000357.1:0-3013 GCA_051000035.1 Mycobacteriales bacterium
GGGGCCGAATTTGCGAGGCCAGTAGACCGACCCCACCCGCCGCCCCTTTCCCAGGACGTTAGAGGGCGCACATCAGGGCGTCGGCACCTGCAGGTCCGGGACCACCTCGCGCAGCGTGTCGACGGACACCGCGCCGGCGCGCCGCAGCACCGGGACGTCACCGGTGAGGTCGACCATGCTGGACGCCACCGTGTCCGGGCAGGGCCCGCCGTCGAGGTAGACGTCGACGGTCTCCCCCAGTTGCGCCTGTGCGTCGGCGATCGTCGCCGGCGCCGGCTGCCCGGTCAGGTTCGCGCTGGTGACGGCGAGGGGGCCGGTACGCCGGAGCAACTCCAGGGCCACCGGGTGCGCCGGCATCCGGACGGCGACCGTGCCGCGGTTGTCGCCGAGGTCCCAGGCCAGCGACGGCGCGTGTCTGACGATGATGGTCAGCCCGCCGGGCCAGAACGCCTCGACCAGGCTGCGGGTGCGATCGTCGACGTACGTCGTCAGCCCGTCGATACCGTTCCACGACCCGACCAGCACGGGCGGCGGCATCTCCCGGCCGCGCCCCTTCGCGGCCAGCAGGGCGGCGACGGCAGCCGGGCTGAAGGCATCGGCGCCGACGCCATAGACGGTGTCGGTCGGCATGACGACGATGGCGCCCCGGTTGATCGCCGCGACCGCCTCGTCCAGGCCGTGTGCGCGTTGGTCTGGATCCGCGCAGTCGAACGCCAGGCTCACGCCGCCTCCCCGGTAGAAAATGCGTCGGCGGTCCTCACGCCGCCTCCCCGGTAGAAAATGCGTCGGCGGTGCTCATGCCGTACTCCCCTTCCGGACACCGACTGCGAATCGGGGGCGGCCGGTCAGATCCCGCTGGTCGGCCACGTGGGTAAAGACTCCCACCCGCTCGAGCAGCCGTGGTACTGAGTCTCCCTGCAGGTCGGCGTGCTCGATCGCGACGTGGCCGCCGGGGCGCAGCAGCCGCGCGGCCACCCGCGCAACGACGCGCACCACGGCCAGCCCGTCCGGTCCGCCCCACAGCGCGGCCGGCGGGTCGTGCTCGGCAACCTCGCGCTCGACGCCCGCGCCGTCGGGGATGTACGGCGGGTTCGCGAGCACGAGGTCCGCCCGGCCGGACAGCTCCGGCAGGCAGCCGTCGATGTCGGCTTGGTGCAGGGTGACCCGGGCCCCGGCCGGATGACCGGCGAGGTTGCGGCGGGCCCAGCCGACGGCGGCCTGCTCCCGCTCGACGGCATGGACGGTCGCGGCCGGCGCCTCGTCGGCGACCGCGAGCGCTATCGCGCCGCTGCCGGCACCCAGGTCGACGACAAGTGGATTGTCGCGGCCGCCGAGCACCTGCACGGCCCAGTCGATCAGCACCTCCGTCTCCGGGCGAGGCACGAAGACACCGGGCCCGACGGCGATATCCAGCCGCCGGAATCCGGCCACGCCGGTCAGATGCTGCAACGGCACCCGGGTGCAACGCACCGCGACGAGCCGCTCGAACTCACGCGCGGCGACATCGGATACGCCTGTCACAGCAGCGATCGCGCCCGTTCTTACGCCCAGTACGTGGGCAAGCAGCGCGGGGGCGTCGTACCCCGGGCTCGCTACGCCGGCATCGGCGAGGCGCATGGCCGCTCCGTCGAGCAGCTGCCTGGCCGGCGTCGGTGGCCGCGCGTCAGGCTGCACGCGAGCGGCCCGATCGGGTGCGCATCGGGTCAGGACCATGGGTTGCCGGCAAGTGCCGCCTCGGCGCCGGCGCGGGCGAGCGCGTCGATCACATCATCCAGAGCGCCGTCGAGGACCTGGTCGAGGTTGTACGCCTTGAATCCGACCCGGTGGTCGGAGATGCGGTTCTCCGCGAAGTTGTAGGTGCGGATCCGCTCGCTGCGGTCGACGGTGCGGACCTGGCTGCGCCGGGTGTCGTTGGCTTCGGTGTCGGCAGCCTCCTGCGCCATCACCAGCAACCGGGCGCGCAGCACCCGCAGCCCCGCCTCGCGGTTCTGCAGCTGGCTCTTCTCGTTCTGCATCGACACCACGGTGCCGCTCGGGACGTGTGTGATCCGCACCGCGGAGTCGGTCGTGTTGACACTCTGCCCACCCGGGCCCGATGAGCGGAAGACGTCGATACGCAGGTCGTTCGGATCGATCTCGACCTCGACCTCCTCGGCCTCGGGCAGTACGAGCACCCCCGCGGCGGAGGTGTGGATGCGGCCCTGGGACTCCGTGGCCGGCACCCGCTGGACCCGGTGCACGCCGCCTTCGTACTTCATCCGCTGCCACACGCCCCCGGGTGCGGCCTGCCCCGGTCGGGCTTTGATGCCGACGCTGATGTCGCGGTAGCCTCCGAGCTCGGTCTCCTCGGCGTCGAGGATCTCGGTCTTCCACCGCCGCAACTCGGCGTACCGCAGGTACATGCGCAGCAGATCGCCGGCGAACAGTGCCGATTCCTCGCCGCCCTCGCCGGCCTTGATCTGCAGGATGACGTCCTTGCCGTCGTTGGGGTCGCTGGGCAGCAGCTGCTCGCGCAGCCGCGCCGACAGCACGTCGATGCGCTCCTCCAGGGCGTCGCCTTCGGCGCCGAAGGAAGCGTCCTCGTGGGCCAGCTCGCGCGCGGCATCCCGGTCGGCCCGCACCGCGTCGAGCTCGCGGGCGGTCTCCACGATCGGTCCCAGCTCGGCGTATCGGCGACCGAGATCACGGGCCCGCGATGCGTCGGTATGCACCGCGGGGTCGGCCAGCGCACGCTCCAGCTCGGCATGCTCGGCACGCACGGAGGCGACTGCGTCTGGGGTGCCGGTCGGATACATGGTGCGCCTTCGGGGTCGGAATGGACGGCCGGTGCCGACCGGGCTGGATCGCCGGCGGAGCCGACCGAATCTGATCGTGGGCGGAGCCGACCGAATCTGATCGTCGGCGGAGCCCGGCACGACGACAACGCCTGCCCGGGAGGGGCAGGCGCCGTTGAGGACGCGACTTGTCGGCGGAGTCGCGGACCCGCTTGCAGAACCGGCGCTCGAAGCGGGCG
>JBPCOR010000369.1:0-9182 GCA_051000035.1 Mycobacteriales bacterium
ATTCGCCCGGCGTCCAGAACTTCAGCTGGTGACCCTCCCGCACGCCGCCTGCGAGCTCGAGCAGCTCGCGCAGGGTGGTGCCCATCGGAGCCTTGTACTGCCCCGGCCGGGTGACCCGGCCGGACAGGGAGTAGATGCTCGTCCCCGGCGAGCCCGCCGGGCCCATCTGCTTCCACCAGTGGGCGCCGCCGAGCACGATGGGCGGCACCGAGGCGATGCTGCCGACGTTGTTGACGACCGTCGGTGAGGCGTACAACCCTTCGGTGGCCGGGAACGGCGGCTTCAGCCGCGGCTGGCCGCGGTATCCCTCCAGGGAGTCCAGCAGCGCCGTCTCCTCACCGCAGATGTAGGCGCCCGCGCCGCAGTGGATGACCAGCTCCAGGTCGAAGCCGGACCCGAGAATGGACTTGCCGAGATATCCAGCTGCGTAAGCTTCCTGGACCGCCGCCTGCAGCCGCCGCAAGGCGTGGACCAGCTCGCCGCGCAGGTAGATGAACGCCCGGTTGGCGCGCACGGCGTAACAGGTGATGACGATGCCCTCGATCAGTGAGTGCGGGTCGGCCATCATCAGGGGGGTGTCGCGACACGTCCCCGGCTCGCCCTCGTCGGCGTTGACGACGAGGTAGTGCGGTTTGCCGGCCGGCTCGCCCGCCTTGGCCTGCGGGATGAACTTCCACTTTATGCCGGCGTTGAAGCCCGCGCCGCCGCGGCCGCGAACGGTCGCCGCGTCTACGACCGCGATCACCTCATCAGGAGTCGCCGCGAGCGCCTTGCGCAGCGCCTGATAGCCCTCCAACCGCTCATACATCTCGAGGGTCCACGACCGCGGCGACATCCACCGTTTGGTCAGGACGGGTGTGAGGGGCACGTCAGCTCTTCTTCCCTGCGGACTCGTCTGTCACCGGCACAGAAGGTATCGGTGTCTGCGGGTCGTATGACGGGGCGGTCTCCCCCCGCTCGGCCGCCAGGCGTACGCCGACCAGTGTCGGCTCGCCGGCGGCCCCGCTGTGGACCGCCTCGGCGTCGACGTCGACGAAACCCGCGAGCTGCCGCTCGATCTGCCGGAACGTGCCCAACGGCGCTCCCCGGCTCGGCGCCGGGCGGCGCCCGGCCCGCAGCTCGTCGACGAGGGCGGACGCGGACTCGACGGACTGCTGGTCGTAGAACTCGTAGTTGACGGTGACGACCGGCGCATAGTCGCAGGCCGCCAGGCATTCGGCGTGCTCGAGGGTGATCGTGCCGTCTGCGGTCGTCTCGTTGTGACCGACCCCGAGCTTCGCGGTCAGGCCGGCGTAGATCTCGTCGCCGCCGAGCAGGCCGCACAACGTGTTGGTGCAGACGCTGACGAGGAAGTCGCCGGCCGGCATGCGCTTGTACATCGTGTAGAACGTCACGACGGCGCCGACCTCGGCGTGGGTGAGGCCGAGGATGTCGGCACAGAACGCAACGCCCTCCGCGCTCACGTGCCCCTGCTCGGCCTGCACGAGGTGCAGCAGCGGGAGCAGCGCCGAGCGGGGTTGCTCGGGATAGCGCCCGATGATCGCCTGCGCGTCGGCGCGGGTCCGGTCGGTGAGCGGCGGCAGGTGGTTCGGGTCCGGAGCCTCCCGCGGTGCGCTCACCGGTCGGTCCCCCCGATCACCGGATCCAGCGAGGCGATGGACACGATGGCGTCGCCGAGCAGGCCGCCCTCGAGCAGCGGCCCGATCGCCTGCAGGTTGACGAAGCATGGTTCCCGGACGTGCACGCGGAACGGCCTGGTGCCGCCGTCGGACACGACGTGGTAGCCGAGCTCGCCGCGAGGGCCCTCGATCGCCGTGTACACCTGCCCGGCCGGGACCCGGAAACCCTCGGTCACCAGCTTGAAGTGGTGGATCAGCGCCTCCATCGACTGGCCCATGATCCGGCGTACGTGATCCAGGGAGTTGCCGAGACCGTCGGCGCCGAGGGCGAGCTGCGCGGGCCAGGCGATCTTCTTGTCCGGCACCATCACCGGCCCGGGCTCGAGCCGGTCCAATGCCTGCTCGACGATCCGGACCGACTCACGCATCTCGTGCATCCGGACGAGGTAGCGGGCGAAGCAGTCGGCTCCCGTCTCGGTCGGGACTTCGAAGTCGTAGGTCTGATAGCCGCAGTACGGCTCGGTCTTGCGCAGGTCCCACGGCAGACCGGCGGCGCGCAGCACCGGCCCGGTCACCCCGAGCGCCATGGCACCGGGCAGGTCGATGTAGCCGACGTCCTTCAGCCGCTTGATGAAGACCGGCTGGCCGGTGAGCAGGCCGTGGTACCAGTCGACCCGCTTCGCCAGGTACGGCAACAGCTCGCGGATCGCGGCGATCGCGCCGGGCGGCAGGTCCTGCGCCAGCCCGCCGGGGCGGACGTAGCCGCTGTTCATGCGCAGCCCGGACGCCATCTCGAAGACGTCCAGAATGCGCTCGCGGTCCATGAAGCCTTCGGTCATCGGCGTGGTCGCGCCGAGCTCGTTGGCGCCGGTCGCGAGCCACACCAGGTGCGAGGCGATCCGGTTGAGCTCCATCATGATCACCCGGATGGTGGTGGCCCTCGGTGGCGCCGAGACGCCGAGGAGCCTCTCCACGGCCAGGCAGTACCCGGTCTCGTTGAACATCGGGCTCAGGTAGTCCGCGCGGGTCAGGAAGGTGACGGCCTGCGTCCAGGTGCGGAATTCGCAACTCTTCTCGATACCGGTGTGCAGATACCCGATCGCCGCCCGCGCATCGGTGATCGTCTCACCTTCCAGCTCCAGCACGACCCGCAGTACGCCGTGCGTCGACGGGTGCTGCGGTCCCATGTTGACGACGAGGCGCTCCTCGTCGATCGGGTCGCCACTGCCGAAGGTCTCCTGCCAGTCCCCACCGGTGACGGTGTAGACGCGGCCCTGCGTGGTCTCCCGCTCGGTCGCGTACGGATCGGTCTGCTGGGTCGTCACCGGTATGCCCTCCGCTCGCCCGGCGGCGGGATGTCGGCGCCCTTGTACTCCACCGAGATACCGCCCAGCGGGTAGTCCTTGCGCTGCGGGTGGCCCTCCCAGTCATCCGGCATCAGGATGCGGGTAAGCGCGGGGTGGCCGTCGAAGACCACGCCGAACAGGTCGTAGATCTCCCGCTCCTGCCAGTCCGCCGTCGGGTAGAGCCGGGTCACGCTCGGCACGTGCGGGTCAGCCACGGTCATGGAGACCTCCAGCCGGATCCGGCGCCGGTAGGTCATCGAGGTGAGATGGTAGGCCACGTGCAGCCGCTCGACCTGGTCGACGTAGTCGACGCCGGACACGCAGGAGCACAGCTCGAAACGCAGATTCTCATCGTCCCGGCAGGCCCGGGCGACCTCGGCGATGTGGTCCCTGGCGATATAGAAGGTGATCTCACCGCGGTCGACGACGACCCGGCGGCAGGCCGCTCCGAACTGCGGATAGGCAAGGGCGAGGCTGTCGGCCACCTCGTCGAAGTAGCCACCGAACGGCCGGCCGGTCTCCCCCGGCAGCACCTCGCGGCGGACCAGACCACCGAAACCGGAGGTGTCACCGGAGCCGGAGACGCCGAACATGCCGTGCCGGGTACGGCCGGGCACCGGCCGGCCGGCCGTCTCGGCGTACTCCTGGATCTGCCCGGTCGGCAGGTCGGGGTCCTCCACCGCGTGCTCGGGGTGATCGGCCCCGTGCTCCCCGGGTGGGTCGGTCGACGGCTGGCCGTGGCGTTCGGCGGGATTGGTCGCCTCGTGACCGTATCCGACCACGCCGGTCGGCTCGTCGTCGTCCGGGCCGGTCACCCGCGCCCCCGCGACGGCAGTCCGAGGATGCTCTTGCCGGAGTAGGCCACCGACGACGGCGTGGTGCCAGCGCGCGGGGCGCCGGCGAGCTCCTTGGCGCGGCGCGGACCGAGCGGCTCGTGCATGATCTTGTCCTGCAGCTTCAGGATCGCGTCGAGCAGCATCTCCGGTCGCGGCGGGCAGCCGGGCAGGTACATGTCGACCGGTACGACGTGGTCGACGCCCTGCACGATGGCGTAGTTGTTGAACATCCCGCCGGAGCTGGCACAGACACCCATCGACAGCACCCACTTCGGCTCGGGCATCTGGTCATAGATCTGCCGCAGGACCGGCGCCATCTTCTGGCTCACCCGTCCGGCGACGATCATCAGGTCGGCCTGCCGAGGCGTCGAGGAGAACCACTCCACGCCGAACCGGGCGATGTCATAGCGTGATCCGCCGACGGTCATCATCTCGATGGCGCAGCAGGCCAGCCCGAACGTCGCCGGCCACATCGAGGCCTTGCGGGTGTAGTTGACGACCTTCTCCACGGTCGTCAGCAGGATGCCGCTGGGCAGCTTTTCCTCGATACCCATCTGAATCCTCTATCTCCCTGACACCGGCGCGTCAGTTCCAGTCCAGGCCGCCGCGCCGCCAGACATAGGCGTACGCGATGAACACGGTCCCGACGAAGAGCACCAGCTCGACGATGCCGAAGATGCCAAGAGCGCGGTTGGCGACGGCGTACGGGTAGATGAACACGATCTCGATGTCGAAGACGATGAAGAGCATCGCGGTGAGGTAGAACTTCACCGGGAATCGGCCGCCGCCGACCGGATGCGGCGTGGGATCGATGCCGCATTCGTAGGCGTCGTACTTGGCCCGGTTATAGCGCTTGGGTCCGGTGAAGCCGGCCGCGGTGACGGAGAAGACGGCGAAGCCGGCGGCCAGCAGGAAGAGGCCGACGATCGGGATGTACGGCGTGAGCGTGGACGTCATGTGCTCTTCCAGCCGGCGGGGCAGAACGGCATGCGCCGCAAAACCCGCGGCCGCCCGAGGATAGAGCGTGCCTCCAGCACCCCCGAAACGGCCCCGCGAGCGCGTGCGCCGGTCATACGGCCGGTGCCAGTCTGGTCAGCGCACTGATAACCCGGTCGAATGCGTCGCCGCCGTGCGGATCGGAGAGATTGGCCAGCAGCTTCAGCACGAATTTCATCAGCACCGGGTGCGGCATGCCGTGGCGGGTGGCGATCTTCATCACGCTGGAGTGCCCGATCAGCTTCACGAAGATGCCGCCGAGACGGTAGTAGCCGCCGTAGATCTCGTGCAGCGCCTGGGGATACCCCGCGAGCGCGTGCTCTCGGGCGGTCGCGGTGGGCCGGCCGAGGGCCTGGATCACGGTGCGTGCGGCGAGCTCGCCGGATTCCATCGCGTAGGGGATGCCCTCGCCGTTGAACGGGTTGACCCTGCCGCCCGCGTCACCGACCAGCAGCAGCCCGTCGGCGTAGTGCGGGGTGCGGTTGAAGCCCATCGGCAGTCCGCCGCCGCGCATCGGCCCGCGGGCGTTGACCTCGACGTAGCCCCAGTCGGCCGGGAGGGCGTCGAGCCAGGACGTGAGCAGCACGCGGTAGTCGGTGTTGCGGAACGCACCGGAGCTGTCGAGCAGGCCGAGACCGACGTTGGACGTGCCGTCGCCGACACCGAAGATCCAGCCGTAGCCCGGCAGCAGGCGCTCATTGCCCTCGGCATCGCGGTCGCGCAGCTCCAGCCACGACTCGAGGTAGTCGTCGTCGTGCCGGGGCGAGGTGTAGTAGCGGCGTACGGCGACCCCCATCGGGCGGTCCGCCCGGCGCTCGCGACCCTGCGCCAAGCCCAGCCGCCCGCTGACACCGTCGGCGGCGACGACGAGCGAGGCGCGGTAGGTCGCCGGCGCCTTCTCCGGCCCCGCCTTCGCCGTCACCCCGACGACCCGGCCGAGGTCGTCGTGCACGGGCCCGGTGACTGTGGTGTCCTCGTTGATCTTGGCGCCGGCCGCGCGAGCGCGACCGGCCAGCAGGTCATCGAGATCCAGCCGCGGCCGGACCAGGCCGAAGTCGGGATAGCTGGCCAGCTCCGGCCAGGGCAGCTCCAGCCGGAGCCCCCCGCCGAGCACCCGCAGCCCCTTGTTCCGGATCCAGCCGTCCTCGGGGCCGATCGCCATACCCATGCCGACGAGCGCCTTGACGGCACGCGGCGTGAGCCCGTCGCCGCAGACCTTCTCGCGCGGGAAGCGTGACTTCTCCAGCACCAGGACGTCCAGGCCGGCCTGCGCCAAGTAATACGCCGCGCAGGATCCGCCCGGCCCGGCGCCGACGACGATGACGTCGGCGTCCATGCCTGTGCCGGGGCCGCGCCGGGGCGCGGTGGGTGCGGTCACGAGCGACCTCTCACGGACGACTCGGATGTGCCCGGCCGGTGTGCCGGGCGGGTCATCCGGCGGCTTGTGAATACCTTCACGAACTCCAGCCGAGTGTACCCACCCGGCGGAGCGCCCGATGACGCCGCCCGCCCGACGGACTGGATGCGGCTATCAACCGGGACGGGCGGTGCGCGTCGGGTCGGGTCCGCCGCCAGGCCGCCGCAAGGCGCTTCGTCAGCTGTTAGGACGCCCGCCTGCCGGGGCGCCCGGCTGTCACGGCGCGGGCGTGCCGCCGCCGGGCGCGGAGCCACCGGCCGTGAAGCCGTCGGTCGGCGCGGCGGGATCGGGCGTCGCGGCTCCCGCGGACCCGGCCGGCGCCGGGGGTGCGGCGGGGTCGGGTTCCGGCGCCACATTCGCGGCGGCCGGCCGCGTGCCGGGCTCGGTCACCTTGTCGGCAGCCGTGTGGATGGCATCGCCGGTCTTCTGGGTGGCCTTGTGGATCTTGTCGCTGTACTTGCCCTTGGTCTTGTCATCGACGAACTCACCCGCCTTGCCGAGCGCACCACCGACCTTGCCGGCCGCCTGACGCACCTGGTCCTCGCGGCCCTTCGTCAGATCCTTGACCTTGTCGAGAAATCCCATCTGAAACCTCCTGGCTGGCGTCCGTCGGCAGAACCGCCGGTCGAATCTCCACCGTACCGGGTTTCGGTAGCGCCCTCGGCGGCCGCGATCAGCGGAAACCGCGGTGCAGCGCGACGACGCCGCCGGTCAGATTGCGCCAGCCGACCCGCCGCCAGCCGGCCGCGGTGATCCGCTCGGCCAGCTCGCGCTGCGTGGGCCACGCCTTCGCCGACTCGGCGAGATAGAGGTACGCCTCGGGGGATGTCGAGACAATGCGCGCGAGCCGGGGCATGACAAATCGCATGTAGGCGCCATAGCCCGCCCGGATCGGCTCGAACGGCGGATGGCTCACCTCACAGATCAGCAGCCGGCCGCCCGGCCGGGTGACGCGGCCCATCTCACGCAGCACGGCGTCGACGTCGGAGACGTTGCGCAACCCGAAGGACATCGTCACCGCATCGAAGCTCTCGTCCCGGAAGGGCAGCACAGCGGCGTCACCGGCGACCTTCGGTACGCCGCGGGCGGCGCCCGCCCGCAGCATGCCGAGGGAGAAGTCGCATGCCACGGCCGCCCCGCCCGAGGCGGTCAGCTCCACAGTGGACACAGCGGTGCCGGCGGCCAGGTCCAGGGCGCGCTCGCCCGGGCGCAGGCCGACGGCGCGAACTGTCGCACGTCGCCAGTACCGATCCATCCCACCGGTCATCACGGTGTTGGTGCGGTCGTAACCCCCGGCGACACCGTCGAACATCGCCGCGACGGCGTCGGGCTCCTTGGCCAACGATGCACGCACCATGACTCCCATCCTGATTCCTGTCCTGGGCTCCCATCCTGATTCCTGTCCTGGGCTCCCATCCTGGGCTCCCATCCTGGGCTCCGCCATCGGGACCGATCGACGCGACCTCGTGCCGCGCAGGACTGTCAACGCGTCGAGTATCGCGTCGACTACTCACGGCAAGATTTACTGTTTCGGTTGTGGCGACGCCGTTCGCGGGTCATCGTGAAGGTCCATCCTCGCCCGTCGCCGCTCCGCACCGTCGCAGCTCACCGGTTCGATGGTCCGCCGCGGACCCGAGCCGGCGGGAGGTCGCGGGTCCGGGGAAGGTCGGCACAGATGAGCGCGCGAAGGGGATGGCTCCGGACCGGCGTCGCGGCGTCGGCGGTGATCGCGGCGAGCATCATCGCGGCGACCGCGACCGGTACGGCCAGCTCGGCAGCCGCCGACGGTGGCGGGCCGCTGCGGCTGATCTCCGTCGACAGGTCGGGCGCGCCCCGGATCAGGGCCGTCGCGGTGACGCCACCCATGCTGTCGGAGCTTGCCCTCCCGGCGTCGGCGTTCACCGCCGCACAGCCGTCCGGCCCCGTCGCGCTGTCGGCCACCCGGGCGATCAACGGTCACCTGCAGGTCGTCCTCGCCATCGACCTGGACGTGCCCGCCGCGGCGTTCACGGCGGAGCAGACCGCCATCGTCGAACTCGTGCACACCCTGCCCGCGACGCTGCCCATCTCCCTCGCGTCCGACCCCGCCGCCGGACCCGCAACGGGCGGCGAGGTGGCGCGCGCGAGCCTGCTCGCCTCGGTCGGCGCGCTCAAGCCGAGCACGTCGGCGCAATCGGTGGTCGAGCTGACGGCCAACACCGTGCTGGCCCCCCCGGCGACCGGCCGGCGGGTGGTCGTGATGTTCTCCGGGTGCGGCGCGCTGGGTGACTCGACCGGCGTCGACCAGCTCCGGACCGGCCTCGGGCTCTACAGCCAGCAGCTCGATCTGGTGCGGACCGCTCCCCGCTGTCGCGCCGGCTCGGCCCTCGACGGCGCGGCGACGACGGTGCTGTCGCTCGCCACCGGCAATGCCGGCAGTCTCGCCACCGGCAATGCCGGCAGTACGGCGGAGAGCATCTCGCGCGAGATCACCGGTGAATACCTGCTGTCGCTCTCGGTTCCGGCCGGGTCGACCGCACCGGTGACCCTCACCGTCCGGCAGGCGGAGGTCACCGCGACTCAGACCCTGCGGCTCAGCGGCGCGAGCACACCCGCGGCGACCACGCACGGCCTGCCGACCCGGTGGCTCGTCGTCGGCGTCGTCGCAGGTCTCGTGCTGCTCGCGCTCATCGGCCTCGGGGCGCTGCTCCGCCGCCGGCGCGCCGCCTGGTGACAGCGGGTCCGCGCCGAGACCCGGCTCGCACCGGGGCCCGGCAATCGGAGGTCCGGTCGCACTGGATCGCACCGATCGCGGCGGGCACCGACCGCGGGCGCAGTTTGTCAACCGCTGACGGGGACCGTCTCGACGACGATGTTGTCGCGGTAGCTGCGCCTGCTCGCATCGAACGTGCCGCCGCACGTGATCAGAACGAGCCGGGGCGGACCCGTCGTTGCGAACAGGTCGTGCTGCGCCAGCGTCGGCTTGGCG
>JBPCOR010000380.1:0-2542 GCA_051000035.1 Mycobacteriales bacterium
TTCGCCGGCACGATCACGCCCCCCCCGGTCCCGGCGGCCGTGAGCGGCGGTACGGCGACAAGCCAGGCGGCGATTGCGGCCAGGCCGGCCGCGGGCCGGCCGGTCACTGCCCGCATCGCCCACGGGCCGGCCAGGTTGGTGGTCACCACCAGCACCTGGGCGATCGGGATCGGCGTCCGACCGACGTAGAAGATCACCAGGAAACACTCGACAACGGTGACCACGAAGACGGCGGCGGCCACCAGGATTCCGGCGGCGGTGCGCTGCCAGGGCGCCGCGACCGGTTCGGTGTGCAGCCACGAACCCCGGCTCGGCGGAGCGCTCGTCGGTGCGGGCGGGAGCTCCGGGTCGGGCCTGGCCCGGCCGGTGTCAGAGGACGTCAACGACCTCGGCGAAATGGCAGGCCACGTCGTGACCGGCGCCCCGATCACCCAGCTCCGGGATCTCGTTGACGCACCGCTCGCGCTGGCTGTCGTTGAGCTGGTTCGCGAACTTCGGGCACCTGGTGCGAAACCGGCACCCCGACGGCGGATTGGCCGGGCTCGGCACGTCGCCGGTGATGATGATCCGCTCCCGATTGCGCTCCCGGCGCGGGTCGGGCAGCGGAATGGCCGACAGCAGCGACTGCGTGTACGGGTGCGAGGGTCGGGAGAAGAGGTCGTCGGTGTCGCCGATCTCCACGATCGTGCCGAGATACATCACCGCGACCCGGTCGGAGATGTGCCGGACGACCGACAGAGCGTGGGCGATGAAGATGTAGGACAGCCCGAGCCGGTCCTTCAGGTCGCCCAGCAGGTTGATGACACCGGCCTGGATCGACACATCGAGAGCCGACACGGGCTCGTCGAGCACGAGGAGCTTCGGCTCGAGGGCGAGCGCGCGGGCGATGCCGATCCGCTGCCGCTGGCCGCCGGAGAATTCATGCGGGTACCGGTTGCTGTGCTCGGGATTGAGCCCGACGATCGCGAGCAGCTCCCGGATACGCCGCGGGCTCTCGTTGTCCCACAGGTCGTGAATGCGCAGCGCCTCGCCGACGATCGCGCTCACCGGCATCCGCGGGTCCAGCGAGGCGTACGGATCCTGGAAGACGATCTGCATGTCCCGGCGGATGGGCCGCATCGCGCGCTGGGAGAGCTTCGTCAGGTCGACGCCGTTGAAACGCACCGATCCGGACGAGGCCGGCTGCAGGTGCAGGATCGCCCGGCCGGTCGTCGACTTGCCGCAGCCGGACTCCCCGACCAGGCCGAGGGTCTCGTTGCGGCGCAGCGAGAAGCTGACGCCGTCCACCGCCTTGACGTCGCCGACATGGCGCCTGAAGATGCCCTTGCTCAAGATCGGGAAGTACTTCTTCATGTCGGTGACCTCGAGGATGATGTCCTCGTCGGCCGAGGGCGCGGATTCGCGGGCCCGATCCGCGGTCGCCGTCATCGACGCTCGCTTCCCTCACTCGGCCGTTGCTCCACGCCGGTCGCCACCGCCGCCGAGGGCGGGTCCGCGGCTGCGGCCGGGTCGTCCACGCCCAGGGAGGTGAAAACGCTCTCTGCGGTCAGCAGGGCGTCGCTGGTGGCGTCCGGGTCGAAGATCTCCTCGGCGCTCGTGATCTTGATCAGGTCCTCGCTGTAGTGACAGGCCGCGGAGTGCCCGTCGCCGACAATGCGAAGTTGCGGTTCGTCCGTATCGCAGTTGTCCCGGCGCATCGGACAGCGGGGGGTGAAGGGGCAGCCCGGCGGGAGATTGAGCAGCGACGGCGGGCTGCCCTGGATCGGCGTGAGCCGCTGGCGCGAGCCGGCGTCGACCCGCGGCAGCGAGCCGAGCAGGCCCACCGTGTAGGGCATTCGCGGCTCGTAGTAGATCTGATCGACCGACCCGATCTCGACCGGGCGGCCGGCGTACATCACCAGGACGCGGTCGGCCATGCCCGCCACCACCCCCAGGTCGTGGGTGATCAGCACGATCGCGGCCTTGGTCTCCTGCTGCGCGGCGCGCAACGTCTCGAGCACCTGGGCCTGCACGGTGACGTCGAGGGCCGTGGTGGGCTCGTCGGCGATGATGACGTCGGGCTGGTTGGCCATCGCGATGGCGATGACGACGCGCTGGCGCATGCCGCCGGAGAATTCGTGTGGGTACTGATCGACCCGGTTCTTCGCGCCCGGGATCCCGACGATGTCCAGGAGCTCCACGCTGCGACGCCGGGCGTCCGCGTCGGACATGTCCGGGCTGTGCGCCTGCAGCGCCTCGCCGAGCTGGTGGCCGATCCTGTAGACCGGATTCAACGAGGTCATCGGGTCCTGGAAGACCATCGAGATGGCGCGCCCGCGGACACCGCTCATCTCCTTGTCGTTGAGCCCGAGCAATCCGGTGCCGCGGAAGCGGACGGACCCGTTGATGCGCGCCGTCTTGGGCAGCATGCCCATGACGGCCAGCGAGGTCACGGACTTGCCCGAGCCGGACTCGCCGACGATGCCCAACACCTCACCCGGCGCCAGTCGATAGCTGACGCCGCGCACGGCGTGCACGATCCCGTCGTCGGTGGAGAACCTGA
>JBPCOR010000247.1:0-5636 GCA_051000035.1 Mycobacteriales bacterium
TCCGCGAAGTCCGGGCAGATGCAGATCCCGTGTGTCACCGACTCCGAGGGCCGGCACGCGATGATCTATACGTCCTACCGCCAGCTGGCCCTGGCCCACCGGCTCGAGCCCGACGTCGAGATGGAGTGGATCGAGGTGCCGGCCGCAACGCTGTTCGGGACCTGGCCACCGGACGTCGACGTGTGGCTCAACGCCGGCGGTGAGCTCGGGTTTCCCCTTCCGGCAGGCGATGTGGCCGTCGCGGCGGACATCGCCGCCGGTCTGGAGGTCAACGAGGCGTACGAGATCGGCCCCGACGACGAGGTCGCCGACTTCCCCGGTCCGGTGGTCCCCGACGCGGTCGACGGCGCGATCGTGGTAGCGCTCTTCGACGTACCGTCGGTGCTGGAGATTGTGCGAATGTTCCGGCGGCTTCAGGAGCCGGCGGGTCGCACCTGGCGGATCGTCCTGGTGCTCGTCGATCAGCGGACGTCGGCCGGCGACCTTGCGCAGAGCGCCGTGCGTGCGGTCAACGAGGCGTCGGACGAGTGCTGCGAACTGCACGTCGCGGACGTGCACGACGCCGAGGTCTACGAGGCGGTCGCGCACATCGTGGCGACCGGCGTACCCCTGTGGCGGCGGGAGGGCATGGGCGTGCCCGACACCCTCGAGGATCTCGACGACCTCTGACGGCGCGCGGCTCGCAGGTGTCGGCGATCGCCGCGGGCAAGAGCGCAGATAACGCAGGCTCCGGCCGCGAAAGCCGTGCGCTATCCGCACTCTCGCCCCGAGCCGGCGTCCGGGGCAATCGGTGCTGCGTCAGGACACGTTGATCGCGGCGTCGTCGATCAGGAACGACGTCGCGAGCGAGGAGTCCTCGGTGCCGGTGAACTTCAGCGCCACCGACCTGCCGACGTAGGACTTCAGGCTGATCGTGCGCTGCCCGTAGCCGCCGCTCGCGTTGGCGTTGGAGTACGTCGCCAGCGTGGTCGAACCGGCCCGCACCTTGAGCGTGTCGTACGGTGTCGACCCGGACTCCCGCGTGCTGACGTACAGCCAGAACGTCAGGCTGGCGTTGGTGCACGACGCCGGCACCGACACGGTCTGGGCGAGCGTGTCGGTGTGGCTGCTGCCGTAGCCGTCCAGCCAGGCGAAGTAGGTGCCCGAGTGAGACGGGCCGTCATTGGTGTTCTCGATGACGCCGGATGTCGCGGTCCACGGCGGCGCCGAGCCGGTCTCGAAGCCGGGGTTGCCGAGCAGCTGCGCCGCTGTGCAACCGCCACCGCCGCCGGCCGCGTTGATCGTCCAGCTGAATGACGCGGTGCCGGTCGGGCCGGTCGAGTCCGTCGCCGTCACGGTCACGTTCGACGTGGCTGCCGTGGTCGGCGTGCCGGTGATCTTGCCGGTCGACGAGCCGATCGTGAGCCCCCCCGGCAGGCCGCTCGCGCTGTAGGTGAGCGTGCCGCCGTCGGTGTCACTGGCGCTGACCTGCAGGCTCACCGCCGTACCGACGGTGCCGGTCTGGTTGCCGGGGTTGGTCACCGTGACGGTGCCGCCACCGCCACCACCACCGGAGCTGGCGAACGCCGCCGACCCGTTCGGCGTGCCCAGGCCGGTCGGGCCGTCGTAGCCGGTGCCGGCGGTGCACAGGTAGCCGGGACTGCAGCTGCCGTTGCTGCCGCTCGTCACGTCGAAGAGCGACGAGGTGTGGCTGTAGGGGTAGGAGTTCGGATACGTACCCGCGGCCGGCGTACCGGCGAGGGCGTAGACCGAGGCGATGATCGGGGACGAGGCGCTGGTGCCGCCGTAGACGTTCCAGCCGCCGTTGCTGCCGTAGGTGTCGTAGACCGCAACGCCGGTGTTGGGGTCGGCGACCGCGGACACGTCGGCGACGGTGCGCCTGGCGCAGCCGGCGTCGGTCTGGAACGAGGGCTTGGTCTCATAGCGCGAGCAGCCGCTGCCCGCACCGTTCCAGGCGGACTCGGTCCAGCCGCGGGAGGTGGAAGCCGTGGACAGCGACGTGCCGCCGACCGCGGTGACCCATGGGGACGCGGCGGGGTACTCGACGCCATAGCCTCCGTCACAGGAGCTCGCGGTGACCACGACGCCCGCGTGCTTGTAGTAGGACGTGTCCGTGCTGCTCTCCGAGGAGGATTCCGAGCCGCCGTAGCTGTTGGAGACGAATTTCGCCCCGAGCGAGACGGCGGTGTCGACCCCGGTGCCCAGGTTGGCGGTGGTGGGCGACGTGGTCTCCACCAGTAGGATGTGGCACTGCGGGCAGGCCGCGCTGACCATGTCGACGTCCAGGGAGATCTCCCCGGTCCAGTCGTCGTTGGCCGGCGGCGGCGACGGGTAGCTGGTGCCGCCGCTCTGGTTGACCTTCCGGAAGCAGCCGTTGGCAGTCGTGCACGCTGGCAGGCCGTACTGGGAGCGGTACGTCGCGAGGTCGGACTCGGCGTTGGGGTCGTCGTAGGCGTCGACGAGCGCGACCGTCTGGCCGCCGCCGGCGCTCGCGGCCAGCTTGTAGGCGCTCTGCAGTTGCGATGGGCCGTAACCCGATGGGGTCGCCGCCGGCGCCGCGAGGACGCCCGTGTGGTGCGCGACATCCGTGCGGGCGAGCGCGAGGCAGCTCATGCCGCCGGCCGTGGTGCGCTGCGAGCACACGTGGCGGGTCGGGTGGGTGGTGGCCGGGCCGGCGTGCGATTGGTGGGTCGCCGGGCGTACCAATGCCGGTGAATTGCCCGGCGGATTGGCCGCTGGATTGGCCGCCGAGGCCGAGGGCGACCAGGCGAAGGCGGCTACGAGCGCGGCGCTCGCCACCCCGGCCAGGACAGGAGCTTTGCGCATGCAGTCCTCCAGAACGTGAGATGAGAACCGAAATGTGTCACCGGAACGCCAGGAGGCACATCCTCGAAGACCCATGCTTAGGTAAAACATGCATTACTCAGTACGGCTGTCCGGCCGGCCCAGCGATCTCCGCGCCACGCGACCGGCACCGCCACTCAGCGCAACGCCGGTGCTCTCAGCGGATCCGCAGCGAGAGACATCCCATCCCCGGCATGATGGTCGCCGGGAGGCACGATGGACGACGAGGCGGGCAGCGACCCGTTCGGCCCGCGGCTGGTCGCCGTACTCGCCCGCGAGGCGGGCCGCCGCGCGTGGCACGCGGTGATCGCGCAGGCGGCAACGCCGCCGGCGTTCTGGCTGGACGAGGCGGCGCCCGCCGAGGATCGGCTGGAGATGGACGCCGCCGGAGGTGTCTACCCGGTGCGGGTCGCGCGCTTCGGTGTCGTTGTCCGCGGGCCGGGCGACGTGGAACTCTTCATCGGGTCCGGAGCGGGGGTGACGCTGCGGTACGCCGTACGCAGGGACGATTCGCCGGATCGCGACGCTCCCGACGGCGGCCAGCGGGAGGCGGTCGATGACCTGTCGGAGTGGCTCGATGCGGTGCTCGACGGCCGGGTGACGGAGCGACAGCGGGTGCGGGACGGGGTCGTCGTGGCGACCCGGGTGGCCGTGACCTGGCGCGACGGCACGACGACATGCGTCTACAGCCCGGCGTCACCGGCGGCGCTCGCGGCGGAACGGACCGCGGCCCGCCGCTTCGCGCCGTACGCCCAGCCCGCTGGCTGACGCCCGGACCCAGCGCGGCCCGGGCCCTTACGCCTCGTCGATCCGGCCCTGGTTCCCGTCGAGGTCGATCAGCCAGCGCCGGGGTGTCGTCGTGGACGGGCGCAGGAGTCTCCGGTGGGTGGCCGGTCCCCAGGCGCCGAGGTCGTCCCCCCGCCGGTACGCCGCGAAGGGGGTCGGGTCGTCATGCCCGCGGCCGGACAGCGCGCCGGCGTAGCGGAAATCGAGTTTGAAGTTGTCGAAGCCGGCGGTCCGCAAGGCGCGGAAGGTGTCGGCCAGGTGCGCTGCCGCGGCGGGGTGGGTGACGTCGATCGCCCGCAACTGCTGCTCCCGGTGCGTCCCGGCGGAGCAGTCGCGCACCCACCAGTCCGGGTGCTCGGCCACGACGGCGCTGGTGACGCCGGCGAGGAAAGGCGCGGTCCACACCCCCGCCCGCCGGCCGGTGTCGCGGATCCGCGCGGCGAGGACGGTGACCGAGGTGAACCGGGGCGACGGCGTGAGCCAGTCACCGATCGTCCGCGGGTCGCCGTCGTCGACCTGTACGACGTCGACGGGCTGGTCCATCGCTGCCAGCTCGTGCTCGACGTCGTTCGGGGTGATCGTGTCCCGGTAGCGGTACCAGGAGCACCACAGGGCGGGGGCGGGCGCGGGAGCGACCGCGCCGACGCCGGCCTGCCGCGCGAGGGTCTCGGCGTACCGGCCCAGGGCGTCGTCGAGGCCGCCGGGTCCCTCGTCGACGATCGTGTCGGTCGGGCCGTCGGCGCTGACCTCGACCTCAGAGCCGGCGCGGATTGCCCGGATCGAGGCGACGTCGGCGGCGGGATGCGGCGCGACGAACGGGTGCGCGGGCGCGGCGGTGTCGGCAGGCACGGCCGGCAGTCCCTCACCCTGGAACACCTCGGCGGGTATTGGCAGCGCCGGGCCGGTAGCCCCGGGCCTTTAGCCCCTGGCCGGTAGCCCCGGGCCGGTAGCCTCGGGCCGGTATCCCCGGGTCCGCTGCTCCTCGGAGGCCGGGCGCGGCGACCGGCCCTCGATCGGGTAGGCACCGCTCGGGCTCCAAGACTGCCAGCGTGCTCGTAGACGAGCCCGCGTCCCCGGCTCGCCCCCCATCCGGGCGACGCCATCCCACCTGGTCACCCTGTGCTGCTCTCCTGATCCGGCTGTGGGGGCACTCAATCGACTGGCGCGCAACGCGATCCGATGTGTCCGGTCGAGCCGTCGGGCGTACCGGAGCTACCGGCCGCGCCGCGGGACTCGTCGCTGTACGAGTCGTGGTATGGGTGCGAGCCGTCCTCGTCCGATCGGTCGGAATCGCCTCAGAACGCTGCCTCACGGTGGTCCGAGCGGGGATGCGCCCGGGCAGCGGGCGGAGCCGTCGCAACGGTCGGTCCGACAGTCGCGGTGTGGATCGCCACGGCGTTCGAGGCGGCCGGCCAGATCATCCACAGCAGCGCCACGATGGTCACGACGGTCGCGACGGCGATCCGGGCGAGGTCACCGGGGGTGGCGAGCGGTCGGTCGTCGGCCGCGTCCGCGGATCGAGCGCGCTTGGTCATGGCGGCCTTCCGACGATGGGAAATGGGTGCAATCACGCCTACGTCGATCGTCGCAGTGCTGTGCGGCTCCGCCTGGATGGCACGCGGCGCGTCGCGGTCTCGGCGCACCGCCGACCATGCGCAAGCGGTGTCCGACCCGCCGCCGGACCCGACATCGAGCGCATGATCGCGCCACCCGCCGGATGGTGCGGCCGGCGGGATGGTGCGGCGCGGCGGGATGCCGCGGCGTGGTGGATCGTGCGGCCGGCGGATGGGAGACCCCCGGGGCGGTGCCCGGCCCCAGCGCCGGCTGGACGCGGTGGCCGCTCCGGCGGGATGATCCGCGGATCCGGAGCAAGCCAGGAAACGGCGGTAGGTCATGCCTCCCACGAGTGTCCATTTCAACGGCTCGGTCAACCTGCCCGACGCCGAGACCGTCATGCGCGAGATCAGCGCCCGCATCCCGACCGGCGTACGCCGGATGACCGACGG
>JBPCOR010000005.1:0-3342 GCA_051000035.1 Mycobacteriales bacterium
GTCGTGATCGAGTGTGGCGGCAAGGATCCGCTCGTCGTCGCGGCCGACGCCGATGTCGACGCCGCCGTCGAGGGCGCACTGTGGGGTGGCTTCACCAACGCCGGGCAGACCTGCGTCGGCGTCGAGCGGGTCTATGCGGTCGCGGCGGTCTACGACGAATTCGTCGGCAAGCTCGCGGCCCGGGCACGCGCGCTGCGGCCCGGGGCCGGCGAGGACGCGAGCTACGGGCCGATGACGGTGCCCGCGCAGGCCGACATCGTCCGCCGGCAGGTCGATGACGCGCTGGCCCGCGGTGCGAAAGACCTCCTGGGCGGCGATGACACGTCGCGACCGCCGTATCTCGCGCCGAGGATCCTGACGCGCGTACCGGCCGATGCCCCGGCCGAGACCGAGGAGACCTTCGGCCCGGTGCTGACGGTGGCCCGGGTCGCCGACCTCGACGAGGCGGTCGCGCGGGCGAACGCCGGCCGGTACGGCCTCGGCGCAACCGTCTACTCCCGCCGCCACGGCGAGGCGATCGCCCGCCGGATGCGGGCCGGGATGGTGTCGGTGAATTCGGTCATCGCCTTCGTCGCGGTGCCGGCGCTGCCGTTTGGCGGGGTCGGCGACTCCGGCTTCGGCCGCGTCCACGGCGCCGACGGACTGCGCGAGTTCGCCCGCCCACAGGCGATATCCCGCGAGCGGGTCACCTCGCCGCTGCCGGTGCTGACGTTCCGGCGAGCCGAGCACGCGGTCGACCGGCTGGTGGCGGCGGTCCGGGCGGCGTACGGACGGCGCTGACCTCGGGCCCGGCCAGGACCGGCCGGCTCGCGGGGCCGTCCGCGTGGCGGGCGTCGTCTGCGACGGCGGTGGTGACCGGCGACCTGCGAGACTGCCAGCCGTGACAACGAAACTGAACGCCGTCGGAGTCGTCGGACTGGGCACCATGGGTGCGGGGATCGCCGAGGTCTTCGCGCGCACCGGCATCGGCGTCGTCGGCGTCGAGCCGGAGCCGGCCGCGCTGGAACGCGGCCGCGGTCAGGTCGAACGGTCGACCGGCCGAGCGGTCTCCCGCGGCCGCATGTCCGAGGACGACCAGCGGTCGCTGATCGGACGGATCTCCTTCAGCAGCAGCCTGGATGACCTCGACGACGTGGATCTGGTGATCGAGGCGGTGCCCGAACGGATGGACATCAAGGCCGACCTGTTCGGCCGGTTGGACGCGATCTGCCGCCCGGACACGATTCTGGCCACCAACACCTCGTCGCTGTCGATCACCGAGATCGCGGCGACCACGACCCGGCCGAGCAAGGTCGTCGGGATGCACTTCTTCAATCCCGCACCGGTGATGAGACTCGTCGAGGTGATCCACGGGATCGGCACCGAGGCCGCCGTTGTCGGGACCGTCGAGGCGCTGGCCCGCGAGCTGGGCAAGACGCCGGTCGCGGTGGCGGATCGGGCCGGTTTCGTCGCAAACGCATTGCTGCTGCCGTACCTGAATCGGGCGGTGCGGCTGTACGGGTCGGGGCGGGCCAGCCGCGAGCACATCGACACCGCGATGCAGGTCGGCGCCGGACTGCCGATGGGGCCGCTGACCCTGCTCGACATGGTCGGCCTGGACACCTCGCTGCACGTGCTGGACCGGATGTATGACGAAACCCGGGACCGCCGGCACGCGCCGGCACCGCTGCTGCGCCAACTCGTCGCCGCCGGCCACGTCGGGCGAAAAGTCGGTCGCGGGTTCTACTCCTACGACGGCCCGGGCTCGAGAACCGTCGTAGCCGAGACATCCGATCCGGCTGCGGCACAAGGCAATCCGCCACCACAGGTGACGATCGCTGGCGGCTCGGGCGCCGTGGCGGCGGTGTGCGAGCGGGCCGGCGTGCAGATCGCCGACGGAGCATCGCTGACCGTGCACGTCGCGACCGGCCGAGCGCCGCTGGCGGCGGGCGCGATCGGGCTGCACCTGCTCGGACCGGCCGGCGCGCCGGTGCTGGCCGAGGTGGTGGCCGGGCGTACCGCGGCGGCCGACGCGACGGCCGGGGTCCGCGCGATCTGCGTCGCCGCCGAGCTCTCCGCCATCGTGACGCGTGACCGGGCCGGGTATCTGTTCGACGCGCTGCTGCTGCCGCACCTCGGCGACGCCGTCGCCATGGTCGACGACGGCTACGCGACCGAGGCCGACGTCGATCGGGCGATGACGCTGGGCTGCGGCTACCCGGCCGGACCGATCGCGATGCTTCGTGCCCGCGGCGCCGCCGACGTACTGGCGGGCCTCGCCAGGATCGCCGAGGAGACCGGCGAGCCCGGCGACCGCCCGTCCCCGCTGCTGGTCGAATGGGCGACGGCCTGATCGATGCCGGCCCGCCCGCCACGGGCGATTACGCTGGATGGCATGGGCCGCCGCCGCACCACCCGCCGCCGGACGCCGGTGCCGGTGTCGGACGCTGCGGCGCACGGTATCGAACGCCGGGAAACCTTCCGGGACCGGCAATTCGCGGTACGACCGGTTGCCGGCGGGGCGAGTACGAAGACCTACCGGTGCCCGGGGTGCGACCACGAGATCCGGCCCGGTACCCCGCACGTCGTGGTGTGGGCGACCGCCGACCTCGACGCGCTCGACCGTCGGCACTGGCACACCGTCTGCTGGCGGGCCCGTGAGCACCGGCCGGTACGAGGATTTCGGTGACGGCGCAAGCCATCCGCGGCACCACCGTCCTGCCGGCCGACCGGCGCCCGATCACCCTGCACACCGAGGACGGGCTGGCGCTGGTCGGCGAGCTGGCGCTGCCGGTCGATACCGAGCCGCGGGCGACGATGATCTGCCTGCACCCGCTGCCGACGCACGGCGGCATGATGGATTCCCACCTGTTCCGCAAGGCGGCGTTCCGGCTGCCCGCGCTTGCCGGCCTCGCGGTGCTGCGATTCAACACCCGCGGCACGGCCAGCGACGCGGGGACCAGCGAGGGCAGCTTCGGCGACGGTGAGACGGAGCGATACGACGTCGCCGCAGCGGTCGACTTCGCCGTCACACAAGGGCTTCCGGCACGATGGTTGGTCGGCTGGTCGTTCGGTACAGAGCTGGCGCTGCGATACGGGCTGCTGCCCGGTGTGGCCGGTGCGGTGCTGATCTCACCGCCGCTGAAGCGGGCCACCGACGCCGATCTGGACCGGTGGGCACGAGACGCCCGGCCGCTCACGGCGGTCGTGCCGGAGCTGGACGACTACCTGCGGCCGCCGCAAGCACGGCAGCGATTCGCCCGGGTTCCGCAGGCCGAGGTTGTCGACGTGCCGAGGGCCAAGCACCTGTTCGTCGGCCACACCGAGACGGTGCACGACGAAATGGTCAAACGGGTGCAACCG
>JBPCOR010000079.1:0-2680 GCA_051000035.1 Mycobacteriales bacterium
GGTCGCCGTCAAGGCCGCCCGGGACATGACCGGACGCTTCGTGACGCAGCAGACCCGCTCCTTCGAGCCGGACCCGGCCGAGACGACGCTCGTCGCCGACTTCCTCCGCCGCCGCATCCCCGGCGCGGTGGGGGCCGAGCTCCACCGCAAGACCTGCGTCCCCGACATGCCACCGGACCGGGACTTCATCATCGACCGGGTCCCCGGCCATCCGCGGATCGCCGTCGGCGTCGGGGCCGGGCATGCGGCGGAATTCGCGGGCGTCATCGGCAAGATCCTCGCCGAGCTGTGCACCGGCGGCCGGACGAATTATCCGATCGAGGCGTTTCGCGCCGACCGCCCGGCGCTCACCAACACAGCTCACGAGCGGGCGTTCCGCATGACTGGTGCGCGCTGACGTCGGCGGATGGCCGGCGTGTTGCTGCGGCGCCGATAGGCTGATCCGATGCTCGAACGGCTGCGTCGACTGCGGCTCCGGCAGGGCGCCGTGCCGCGGTGGTGGCAGGAGATCGCCGTTATCGGGGCGTGCTTCGGGCCCTACACGCTGATCCAGAACGACGCGCCGGTGCACGCCACCGCTGCCCTGCACCGGGGGCAGGCGCTGCTGCGGCTCGAGGACGGCATGCACATCGACATCGAACGAGCCATGAATCGCTGGGTGGCCGGTGTCGAGCCGCTGGCCGTGCTGGCGAATTACTACTACGTCGCGCTGCATTTCCTCGTCCCGGCGGGGATCCTGCTGTGGATGTACCTACGCCGCCGGGCGGACTACCGGTCGCCGCGCAATGCGCTCCTGTGGACGACTCTGGTCAGCCTGCTGACGTTCTGGCTGGCTCCGACTGCGCCGCCCCGGCTGCTGCCGGGTGCCGGATTCATCGACACCGTCGCGAGGTTTCACGCCATCGGCGGCTATGAGAGCGGAGCGACGGAGCGGGCGGCCGACCAGTTCGCGTCCATGCCATCGGTGCATATCGCCTTCGCGCTGTGGTGTGGGGTGACGATGTGGCGGCTGGCCGCGCACCGCAGCATCGGGCTGGCCTGGCTCGCCTACCCCGTCGGCACGACGCTGGCCGTCCTGGTCACCGGCAACCACTACCTCCTCGACGTCGTCGCCGGCGTCATGGCGCTGGGCGGTGGCTGGCTGCTCACCTGGGCGAGCCGCGCCGCCGGGCGCCGGCTGGACATCTGGCTCGGGGCCCATGCCCTCACCGTCGAGGTGGAGTCGGCTACCGCGGAGCGATCGCACCCGGTACGCCGATGACCCGGGCCGCCAGCCGGTGACCGGCGGCCGCCGCCGCGACCGGCGAGTCACCCCGCAGCCGCGCGAGCAGATACGCCGCGTTGAAGGAATCGCCCGCGGCGGTCGTATCCACCACGGCCACGTCGCGCTCCGCCGGCACCAGCACCGCACCGTCCACAGTGGACACGAGCGCGCCACGTCCGCCGAGCTTGACCACGACCTCGCCGACCCCGGCGGCGTGTATTCGATCGGCACACGCCTCCGGCGTGGTGTCGCCGAACAGCAGCGCATCGTCGTCGTAGGTCGGCAGCGCGATGTCGGCGAGCGCCACCGTCGCGCTGATCGCCACCCGGGCGGCGGCGGGTGACGGCCACCCACGCGGCCGGTAGTTGGTGTCGAACACGATTCGGGCGCCCGCGGCGCGCCCGCGCTGCAGCGTCGCCCACAGCCGTGGCCGGTGCTCGGCCCGCACCACCGACAGCGAGATGCCGGTCAGATAGACGAGGGCAGCGGCGGCGATCTCGTCGTCGAAGCCGGCCGGATAGTCCGGTCCGAACGTCTCCCGCGCGGCCGCTTCGCTGCGGTAGTAGGTGAAAAACCGCTCCCCGGCCGCGTCGACGTCGATCAGGTACAGGCCCGGGGAGCGTCCGGGGAGCCGCTGCGCGAGCCGGTCCGACACACCCTCCGAGCGCCACCACCCGGCCATCGCGTCGCTGTGGGCGTCGTCGCCGATCGCCGTTGCGTAGGCGATGTCGATGTCGCCGGTCGGCGTCGCCAGTCTGGCGAGGTAGACGGCGGTGTTGACGCTGTCCCCGGCGTACCCGACCCGCATCAGACCGTCGCCGGCCGCGGACAGTTCGAGCATGCACTCCCCGATGGCGACGACCCGCTGCCGTGTCTCGCTCATCCGGCGAAGGCCGTGGCGAGTCGTCCGGCGATGTCACCGGGTGCGGTGAGGTCACGGCCGACGCCGACGGCCAGCGCCCCGGCGGCGAGCCAGTCCGGCACGTCGACCAGCCTGATCCCGCCGGTCGGCACGATGTGCGTCCCGGGCAGCACCGCGAGCATCGAGCGCAGCGCCGACGGGCCACCGACGTGGGCGGGGAAGTATTTCGCGACGCCGCCGGCCGCCGAACGAGCAATCTCGCCGGGGGTGAAGCCCCCCTCGACGAACGGCAAGCCGGCCCCGTCGGCGGCGATCCGCACGCCGGGAGCGGAGTAGGGGCTGACCAGGAACTGCGCGCCCGCGGCGACCGCGGCGGCGGCCTGCCCGCTCGTCGTAACGGTGCTGGCTCCGACCAGGACGGCCGCGGAGCGTTCCCGCAGCGCGCGAACCGCCGCCGGCCAGCCGTCGATCGTCGCGGTCACCTCGATCACGTCGATGCCCGCGTCGACCAGTCGGGCCGCGACCTCCATCGCCTCCGCCGCAGCGGGGACCCG
>JBPCOR010000126.1:0-6637 GCA_051000035.1 Mycobacteriales bacterium
CCGATCCGCAGCGTCGATTCGCCGGCCCGGAGGGACGCTCCGGCCGGCAGGTCGGTCAGGCCGGCGCCGAGGGGGCACCCGTCGAGCCGGGTGCAGTTGGTGGAGCCGAGGTCGGCGACCCGCACTGCGTCGGAGCCGATCTCGAGCGCGAGATGGCGCCGGGACAGGTCCGGATCGGCGACGACCACATCGGCGGTGTCGTCGCGCCCGACGATCACCCGGCCGCGGCGCAGCGGGTGGGTCGCACCCGCGTCCGGGCCGCCGACGACGCTCAGCTCGACCAGAGCCGGCGACGAGGGCCCGCGGTCGACGGGTGCGCCGACGCCGACCCGGCAGCCGCTGCGCAGACCCGGCGACCCGAGCGGGGTCGATTCGGCCAGCCGCATCGGGCCGGCGTAGAGATCCGCGCCGGCGCAGTCGCCGGCCGCCTGCCGAAGCTCGGCCGCAACCGCCCCCAGCGGTGTCCCCGCCGCGGCGTCCACCGCGACATCGATGCCGGTCGCCGGCGCGGCTGCGGGAACGAGCGTGAGCGCGATCTGCACGCGGCCAGTCTCGATCGGACCGGCGGTCAGCCGCCCGGCGCCTGTGGACAATCGGCATCAGGCTGTGGGCAACCGGCATCGGCTACCGTCTCGGCCATGCGCGGGCAGGCGGGTCAATGAGCGGCGGCGTCCCGGCGGCGAGCCCGGAGGAGCCCGGTCCGCACTTCGGCGAAGAGGGCCGGCGGCTGTCCTACGGCAGCTATCTGCGGCTGCCGGAGCTGCTCGGCGACCAGCGCCCCGAGTCCGATCCGCCGGCGCACGACGAGCTTCTCTTCATCACCATCCATCAGGTCTACGAGCTGTGGTTCAAGCTGCTGCTGCACGAGATCGACAGTGCCTGCGGCGCGATGCTCGCCGCCGATGCCTACACCCCGCGGCTGCGGCTCGCCCGGGCGCTCGCGATCGAGCGCGTCTGCGTCGACCAGATCGACGTCATCGAGACCATGACCCCGCAGGACTTCCTCGCGTTCCGGTCGCTGCTCGCGCCGGCCAGTGGCTTCCAGTCGGTGCAGTTCCGGGAGATCGAGTTCGTCTCCGGCGCCAAGGATCCGGCCTACGTCGACCGGCTCGGCGACGCCACCGACGTCGAGCGAGCCCGGCTGCGCCGCCGGCTGGACGAGCCGACGCTGTGGGACGGCTACGTCTCGCTGCTCGCCGGCGCGGGCTTCCCGGTCCGCAGCGCCCCGCAACGGCAGGCGGCGCTCACCTCGGTCAGCCGCGACCGCGGCTCCTATGGCGGCCTCTGGGACCTGGCCGAGGCGCTCCTCGGGCACGACCAGCAGTGGGCCGTCTGGCGATCGCGGCATGTGCTGATGGTCGAGCGGATGATCGGCCGCAAGTCCGGAACCGGCGGATCCACAGGTGCGCCCTATCTGGCAACGCGGCTCGGGCTGCGGTTCTACCCTGAGTTGTGGGAGCTCCGCTCGCACCTCTAATAACGGACAGAAGGTATTTTCAAGAGTTTTGCCACTTGACCTTCCAATACCATCCAAGATGCGCGTAACATCGGGGCTAGCGCCACCACAGGTCGACACAACGAGCGCCACAGAGAGCGCCACAGAGATCGCCACACCACCACGGCCTGGTGACACCGGGCCTTCACACCGGAGGTAATCGAACATGGGTGGAATCAAGGTCACGCCGGAGATGCTGCACACGCTCGCCGGGCAGTGCACGACCAAGGCTGGGGAGATCGAGGGTTCGTGCAACGCGCTGAAGAGCCAGGTCTCCGCCGTCGTCGGATCGGACTGGTCGTCCTCGGCCGCCGAGCAGTACCAGATGCTGCAGAACGAGTGGGACAAGAGCCAGAAGCAGATGCACGAGGCGCTGCAGGGTATTTCGCGCCTGCTGAACAACGCCGGCAACGCCTACAGCGAGAGTGAGAACGCGATCAAGAGCTCCTTCCAGATGTGAGCATCTGCACCCCTATCTGAGCACGATCACCTGCGGCCTTCCGGCGCCA
Source organism: Mycobacteriales bacterium (assembly GCA_051000035.1). Lineage (GTDB taxonomy): Bacteria > Actinomycetota > Actinomycetes > Mycobacteriales > QHCD01 > QHCD01. The sequence continues at coordinate 2,005 of JBPCOR010000126.1, forward strand.
TGTCGGGGGGCCGCGGTGTATGTCCGGCGCACCGATCCGCCGGGCCCACGTCCTCGGTCCGGGTAGGTTCGCCGTGTGCACCCCGCCGCCGGAGCCCCGCGCATCGACATGCACACCCATTCCGCCGCCTCGGACGGCACCGACTCGCCCGAGGCCCTGATCGCGGCAGCCGTCGCGGGCGGTCTGACCGTCGTCGCGCTGACCGATCACGACACCACCGCAGGCTGGGCACGAGCGGCGGCCGTCCTGCCCCCGGGTCTGATCCTGGTGCCCGGCGCCGAGGTGTCGTGCATGGTGATCGACCGGGATCGGCGCGTCTCCGTGCATCTGCTGGCGTACCTCTTCGACCGGGCCGAGCCGGTCTTCGCCGCTGCGCGCGCCCGACTGCGGACCGAGCGGCTCGACCGCGGGCGGCGGATCGTCGCCGCACTCTCCGACGGCGGGGTGCCGATCGGCTGGGACGACATCCATGCCCTCGCCGGCGGCGCTCCCATGGGCCGGCCGCACATCGCCCGCGCGCTCGTTGCGGCCGGGGCCGCGGGTACCGTGCAGGAGGCCTTCACGACACTGCTGCATCCGACCTCGCCGTACTACCGGCGCAAGCAGGATCTGGAAGCGACCGAGGCGGTGCGGCTGGTGCGCGCCGCCGGCGGCGTCTCGGTGTTCGCGCACCCGCGGGCCCGGCGGCGCGGCCGGGTGGTGAGCGACGACGTGATCCACGAACTGGCCGACGCCGGGCTCGGCGGTCTCGAGGTCGACCACACCGACCACGACGATGAGGACCGCGCGCAGCTGCGTCGGCTTGCCGCGCAACTCGGGCTGGTGACGACCGGGTCCAGTGACTATCACGGCACCAACAAGACGGTGCGGCTGGGCGCCGAGACGACCGCGCCGTGGGCGTACGAAGCAATCTGCGCGCAGGGGACCGGAGCACAGGTGATCACCGCGTAACGGCGGCGCCCCCGCCGTTCCGGATACCGTGGGCGGATGAGACGCCTCCTGGTGATCCTCGCGGCCGCGCTCGCCGCGCTGCTCGCGACGGCCACTGCCGCAAGCGCCGATCCGGTTAGCGATGCGGCACAGAGCCTCACCGTCAACCACCGGGTGTACGTCGCCCCTGGCGCGCAGGTGACGGTCGACGAATCCGCCGTCGACAACTCGCAGGTGCCGATCCTGGTCGCGGCGCTGCCCGACGTGGGCAATCCGAGGACCGCGGCCACGAAGATTGGATCGGAGCTACCGGTTTCGGTGTTCGGTAACCGGACGGGTGTCGTCGTCGTGATCTCCGGCATCAAGGCGAACGCCGACTCAGGCTTTGACTCGGCCGGTGACACCGCGATCCAAGCCGCTGGGAAGGCGGCCTCGCAGGATCATCCGATTGCGAAGGGCGGGGACGCGACGGCGTTCGTCCAGGAGCTGAAGACCAAGATCAATGCCGCCGCCCTCGCCGACTCGGGTGGATCGAGCAGCAACAACTCGGACTCCTCCAGCGGGAAGAGCAACAGTGGGGTAACCGCGCTCGTCGTGGTCGCCATCCTGATCGTCGGCGGCATCGGTCTCTTCGCGTACTCGCGACGCGGCCGGCGGCGGCGCGAGCAGCAGCAGCTCGACGGCATGCGTGCCGAGGTCGTCTCGCTGTACGACCGGCTCGGCGCCGATGTCTCCAACCTGGACGCCGGCGATGACAAGATCGCCAAGCAAGCCATCGCCGACGCCGCCGAGCGCTACACCGCGACCGGCTCGCAGCTGTCGCAGGCCACCGGCGAGGGCGAATTCACCGCCGCGCGGCGGACCGCCCTGGAAGGCCTGCAGGCGGCGCAGACGGCCCGCAAGCGACTCGGCCTGGACCCGGGGCCAGATCTTCCGCCGATCGCCCCCGAGCGAGCCGAGCGGCTGGACGGCGAGCGCGCGTTCGACGTCGAGGGCCGGCAGGTGCGGGGATACCCCGACTACCGGCCCGGTGCGCCGTACTTCTTCAACGGCGGTGGCGGATACGGCGCCGGCTGGTACTCCTTCCCGTTCTGGGAGACCATGCTGATCGGCTCGATGATTGGCGGCGGCTGGGGCGGCTGGGGCGGCTGGGGCGGCGGTGGCTACGGGTACGGCTATGACAGCGGCTTCGACGCCGGCTACGACCAGGGTTCCGACAACTCCGGCGGGGGCGACTGGGGCGGCGGTGGCGGCGGCGGGGGCGACTGGGGCGGCGGTGGCGGCGGCGGCGGCGACTGGGGTGGCGGTGGCGGCGGCGGCGACTGGGGTGGCGGCGGTGGCGGCGGCGACTGGGGTGGCGGCGGTGGCGGCGACGGCGGTGGCGGCGGCTGGTGAGGCGCCCGGATGAGCAGGGTCAGCTGCCCCTGGCGGGGATGCCCCGGCGGCTGGTCCAGGTCACGCCGTCAAAGCTCGCCAGCTATGACGACTGCCCGCGCCGGTACAAGCTGACCTACGTCGACCGGCCGGCCGCGCCCAAGGGGCCACCGTGGGCACACAACACGGTCGGGTCGGCCGTGCACTCCGCGCTCAAGCAATGGTGGGATCTGCCCGTCTCACGGCGTACGCCGCAAGCTGCGGGGGTGCTGCTCGATGCCGGGTGGACCGACGACGGATTCCAGGACGCGGCCCAGTCAGCGCACTGGCGGGAGCGCGCCCGCGGCTGGGTCGAGGACTACGCCGCGACGCTCGATCCGCGCGCGGAGCCCGCGGGAGTCGAACGGTTCGTCGCCGCGACCACCGAGCGGCTCGCGCTGTCCGGCCGCGTCGATCGCGTCGACGAGCGCGACGGCGAGCTGGTCGTCGTGGACTACAAGACCGGTCGACGCGAGCTCGGCGAGATCGACGCGCGCGCATCGCCCGCACTCGCGTTCTACGTCCTCGGGGTGCGACGGACGCTGCGCCGGCCCTGCCACCGGGTCGAGCTGCATCACCTGCCGACCGGCCGGGTCGTCGGCTGGGAGCACAGCGAGGAATCCCTTACGCGTCAGGTGAATCGCGCCGAGGCGTACGCGGATGACATCGTCACGGCCACCGACACACTGCAGGCCGGGGCGGACCCCGACGACGTCTTCCCGCCACGCCTGGGGCCGCATTGCGGATGGTGCGACGTACGACGGAGCTGCCCGCAGGGGCGCCAGGCAGCGCCCGAGCGGGCACCATGGTCGGGCCTGGGGGAGCTGCCGCCGTAGCCGACGGTAGCTCCCCCCTCCTAACGTCCTGCAAAGCGTGCTCCCCACGGCGCGGAACGCAGGACGTTACGGCCGATCCGGTTGCCGCGGCCGGCGCGGGTGCGCCGTCCGTGCGACCGGATGCGCCTGCTGCAACTTGCCGGCGGTCGGTACCACCCGCGCGCCGTCGGCTTACAACTCGGCCGTCACGCCGGCTCCGCCGCAGTACGCAGGCCGTCGTCGTACGTCGCATCCGCATCGGCGGCGAGCGCCACCTCGAAACCGGCAGCCAGCGCGCCCCGGCAGCTCGCCTGCGCGCAGTACTCACTCTGCATGCCGGCGATCACCAGCCGGTCGACCCCCTGCGCCGACAGTCGGCCGGCGAGCCCGACGTCGGCGGCGAAGGCGTCGGGCTGGTCCTTGCGCACCACCTCCTCGCCGTCACCCGGCGCCCAGAGCAACTCCCAGCCCGGCGTGCCCGACTCGTCCGGCGAATCCGGCGGGCCGTCGTTCTGCACGTGGACGACGACGGCAGCGCTGTCGCGGGCCCGCTCGAGCAGGGCCCGCAGCCTCTTCGTGATCGCGTCGGCGTCGGGGACGGCGTCGTCGCCCTCCAGCATGTTGCGCTGGGCATCGACGAGCAGCAGTGCGGTGCGGTTTTCGGTCATGGCCTCATGCTGGCATGGCCGTACGACGATCGGTCGTGCCGGCGGCGCGGGTCGGTCGACGCTGATGGTGGCGCCGGCCTGGCGCTGGTCGCCGTGAGGCAGAGATCGGCGACCCCGTAGACGGTCGCGTCTGTGGCCGGCGTCCAACGCCGCCATCGCAGCGGGGTTGTCCACCGGGCGACTCCGTGGTCGGCTGGCCGGTATGGACATCGAGGCAGCCAGACAATTCCTCCGAACGCACCACCGCGGCGTACTCGTCACCTCGCGGGCCGACGGGCGGCCGCAGACCTCGCCGGTACTGGCGACGGTGGACCCCGCCGGCCGGTTGGTCATCAGCAGCCGGGAGGCGGCGTACAAGGTGCGCAACCTGCGGCGTGATGCGCACGGGACGTACTGCGGCTTCACCGACGCGTTCTTCGGCGACTGGCTGCAGGTCGACGGCACGGCCGACGTCGTGTCGTTGCCGGCCGCGATGGACGGCCTGATCGACTACTACCGGTCCGCGGCCGGCGAGCACGACGACTGGGACGCGTACCGGCAGACGATGCAGCGCGAGCAGCGGGTGCTGATCACACTGACCATCGAGCGCGCGGGTCCGGACCGCTCCGGCTGATCGGCGTCGATCCACATCGGTCGGCGGCGGCAGGTCAGTTCCGCGCGGCGCCGGAGGTTCGATCAGAACGGCGGTGGGTCGTCGAATGGCTGCCGCGGCGGTGCCGGCGGCGGCGGGCGCGCCGTGTCGATGGCCTGGTCGCCGTGGGTGTCGGGGTGCGGGGTGTAGGTGCGGCCGGTGGGGGTGGTCCAGGT
>JBPCOR010000269.1:0-3438 GCA_051000035.1 Mycobacteriales bacterium
CGACTGGACCGTGGCGATCGACGGCAAGAACTACACGCCCCAGGAGGTCAGCGCGCGCGTGCTGCAGAAGCTCAAGCGCGACGCGGAGAGCTATCTCGGCGAGGAGGTCACCGACGCGGTCATCACCGTGCCGGCATACTTCTCCGACCATCAGCGCCAGGCCACCAAGGAGGCCGGCACGATCGCCGGCCTCAACGTCCTGCGCATCATCAACGAACCGACCGCGGCCGCTCTCGCCTACGGACTGGACAAGGGTGAGAAGGAGCAGACCATCCTGGTCTTCGACCTCGGCGGCGGCACCTTCGACGTGTCCCTGCTGGAGATCGGCGAGGGCGTCATCGAGGTGAAGGCGACCTCCGGTGACACCCACCTGGGCGGCGACGACTGGGACCAGCGCGTCGTCGACCATCTGGTCAGGCAGTTCCAGAACCAGAATGCCATCGACCTGTCCAAGGACAAGATGGCGATGCAGCGGCTGCGTGAGGCGGCCGAGAAGGCCAAGATCGAGCTCTCCGGTGGCCAGTCGACCAGTGTCAACCTGCCCTACATCACCGCCGGCGCGGACGGCCCGTTGCACCTGGACGTCGCGATCACCCGCGCGGAGTTCCAGCGGATGACCCAGGATCTGCTCGGCCGGTGCAAGGTGCCCTTCGAGCAGGCCGTCAAGGACGCCGGCATCGCGGTGTCCGCCATCGACCACGTCGTGCTCGTCGGCGGATCGACCCGGATGCCCGCCGTCTCCGACCTGGTCAAGGAACTGACCGGCGGCAAGGAGCCGAACAAGGGCGTCAATCCTGACGAGGTCGTCGCCGTCGGCGCGAGCCTGCAGGCCGGCGTCATGAAGGGCGAGGTCAAGGACGTCCTGCTCCTCGACGTGACCCCGCTGTCGCTCGGCATCGAGACCAAGGGCGGCATCATGACCCGACTGATCGAGCGCAACACCACGATCCCGACCAAGCGCTCGGAGATCTTCACCACCGCCGATGACAACCAGCCCTCGGTGCAGATCCAGGTCTTTCAGGGCGAGCGGGAGATGGCGTCGTACAACAAGAAGCTCGGCATGTTCGAGCTGACCGGTCTGCCGCCGGCACCCCGCGGGGTGCCGCAGGTCGAGGTCACCTTCGACATCGACGCCAACGGCATCGTCAACGTTTCGGCCAAGGATCTCGGCACCGGCAAGCAGCAGTCCATGACGATCACCGGCGGCTCTGCCTTGCCCAAGGACGACATCGAGCGGATGATGCGCGACGCCGACTCGCACGCCGAGGAGGACAAGCGCCGCCGCGAGGAGGCCGAGACCCGCAACAACGCCGAGTCGCTGCAGTACCATACCGAGAAGTTCCTGGCGGAGAACGGCGACAAGATCTCCGAGGACAAGAAGACCGAGCTCGGCGAGGCGCTCGGTGACCTGCGGTCCTCACTCGGCGGCAGCGACATCGCCGCAATCTCCACGGCGCAGGACAAGGTGGCCCGGCTCTCGCAGGAGATCGGCGGCGCGATGTATGCCGATGCCCAGCAGGCGCAGCAGGCCGCGGGCGGCACCGGTGCCCCCGGCAGCAGCCAGGGTGACGGGCCGTCAGCTGGTACGCCGAACGGCGGCGACGACGTCGTCGACGCCGAGATCGTCGATGACGAGAGCGCCGAGGGTGGCAGCAAGGCATGAGCCCGGACCGTTCCCGCAAAGACGAGACCGATCGCCGCCACGAGGACGAGCCCGAGCAGCCCCGCGTCGTGGTCCGCGACAAGCGTCGCATCGACCCGGTCACCGGAGCTGTCCGGACGCCGCCGTCGGCGGGTCCAGGCAGCGCGGCTGCCAGCGGTCCCGGCGGTTCGTCCGCCGGGGCTGCCGGCCCGGGAGGCGACTCCGCCACCTGGACCGCGTCGAGCAGTCCCGGTCCTGGGGAGTCGCCGGAGGTCGCCGAGCTGAGCCAGCAGCTCGGCGAGCGCACCGCGGATCTGCAGCGACTGTCGGCCGAGTACGCCAACTACCGCAAACGCGTCGACCGGGACCGGGTGCTCCTGACCGACGCCGCCACCGCCGCCGTGGTGACGTCCTTCCTGCCGGTCCTCGACGATATCGACCGGGCCCGTGAGCACGGCGATGTGACCGGTGCGTTCAAGGCGACCGCCGACCAGCTCGACGGCGTGTTCGGCAAGCTCGGGCTCACGACGTACGGCGAGGTCGGCGACGAATTCGACCCGCACGTGCACGAGGCCGTCCTGCACCAGACCGGGCCGGACGTCACGGTGCCCACCTGCACGCAGGTGATGCGCCGCGGCTACCGGCTGCACGAGCAGGTTTTGCGGCACGCCATGGTGGGTGTGACGGGCCCGGCCGATCCCAGCGGCGGCGAGTGATCGCCCGGACGGACGAATCGTGACCGACGATCGCGGAGGAGGTGACGCCCGGTGAGCACGAAGGACTTCCTGGAGAAGGATTATTACCAGGCTCTGGGCGTCGCGAAGGGTGCGTCGGCGCCGGAGATCAAGAAGGCGTATCGCAAGCTCGCCCGTGAGCTGCACCCGGACAAGAATCCGGGTGATCCCAAGGCCGAGGAGCGGTTCAAGGAGATCTCCGAGGCGTACGACGTCCTGTCCGATGCCAAGCGACGCGCCGAGTACGACGAGGCGCGGTCGCTCTTCGGCGCCGGCGGGCTGGGCGGCTTCGGTCGCGGCGGAGCCACGCCGGGCGGCACCGGATCCGGCGCCGGCACGCCGTTCGACCTCTCCGATCTCTTCGGCGCGGCCGGCGGCGCTGCGGGCAACCCCCGCGGCGCGGGCGGTCTCGGTGACATGCTCGGTGGGTTCTTCGGCCGGACCGGTGCCGGTCGCACGTCGGCCAGGTCGGCGCCGATCCGCGGCACCGACCTGGAGACCGAGGCAACGCTCGACTTCGACGAGGCGGCGACAGGCGTGAGCCTGCCGCTGCGATTGTCCAGCCCGCACACCTGCCTCGTGTGCCACGGCAGCGGTGCCAAGCCCGGTACATCCGCGCACACCTGCCCGACCTGCAACGGAATCGGCCTGACGACCCGCAACCAGGGTGCCTTCGCATTCAGTGAGCCATGCCGCGACTGCCGCGGTACCGGGCAGATCATCGACGACCCGTGCCCGGAGTGCGGCGGCACGGGCGTGACCAGCCAGACGTCCACCATCACCGTGCGGGTGCCCGCCGGGGTGAAGGACGGGCAGCGGATCCGCATCCCCGGCAGGGGTTCTCCCGGCGGTGCGGGCGGCCCGCCCGGCGATCTGTACGTCGTCGTGTACGTGCGCCCGCACGAGATCTTCACCCGATCCGGTGCGGACCTGACGGTGACCGTGCCGGTGACCCTCCCCGAGGCCGCGCTCGGCGCGACCGTTCGGGGCCCGACGATGGACGGCTCGGGGGCGGTGAAGGTCCCGGCCGGAACGACGAGCGGGCGGACCTTCCGGGTGCGC
>JBPCOR010000381.1:0-2991 GCA_051000035.1 Mycobacteriales bacterium
AACCGCCGTACCGGCGGTTGCGGCGGGACTGTCAACCGCCGTACCGGCGGTTGCGGCGGGAATAGTCACGCAGCGCGCGCAGGAAGTCGGTCCGCCGGAAGGCCGGCCAGTAGGCGTCGCAGAAGTAGAACTCCGAGTGCGCGCTTTGCCAGAGCAGGAAGCCGGACAGCCGCTGCTCGCCACTGGTGCGGATCACCAGGTCCGGATCGGGCTGGCCCCGGGTGTAGAGGTGGCGGGCGATGTGGTCGACGTCGATGATGTCGGCCAGCTCCGTCAGCGTCGTGCCCCGCGCGGCATGCTCGTGCAGCAGCGAGCGGACGGCGTCGGCGATCTCCTCCCGGCCGCCGTACCCGACGGCGACGTTGACCTGTACGCCGGTCCGCTCGGCGGTCCGCTCGACGGCGGCCTTGAGCACCAGCGCGGTCTGCGCCGGCAGCACGTCGAGGGACCCGATGATCGACATCCGCCACGGCTTGCCGGGCGCCGAGAGGGATTCGACGACCTCCTCGATGATCCCGAACAGCTGCTCGATCTCGGCCTTCGGGCGGGAGAAGTTGTCGGTCGACAGCAGCCACAATGTGACCAGGCCGATGCCGGCCTCGTGGCACCAGCCGAGCAGCTCCTCGATCTTGTCACCGCCCGCGCGGTGGCCGTGCCCGACGTCCGCCCAGCCGGTCTCGCGGGCCCACCGGCGGTTGCCGTCGTTGATGACACCGACGTGATGCGGCAACGGTTTTCCGGCAAGTCCGCGAAGGAGCCGCCGTTCGTATAGGGCGTACATGGCGCTGGGTGGCCTCACAGCGGGGAGATTACGCCTGCCGGGTGGGTGTCACCGACGTTCCCGGCCGGTCCCGGCGTGCCGTCGCCTACCGTGAACACGTGACATCGTTCGCCCACGCCCGGTCCACCGTCGAGCTTCGTCCTCGGCTGCGCGGCTGGCTGCACCTGTGGGCCTTCGTCGTGTCGATCGCCAGCGGGGTCACTCTCGTGGTGCTCGCCGCATTCGTCGGGCCCCGCGCGGCGGTCGGTACCGCGATCTACGCCGTGACCGTCTCGGGGTTGTTCGGCGTCAGCGCGCTCTATCACCGGCGGGCGTGGGGGCTGCGCGGGCGGGCGGTGATGAAACGGCTGGATCACTCGATGATTTTCCTGTTCATCGCCGGCACCTACACGCCGTTCGCCCTGCTCACGATGTCACCGGATTTGGGCGCGGTGATCCTGGCCGTCGTGTGGGCCGGCGCGCTCGGCGGGATCCTGGTCCGCCAGGCCTGGATCCGGGCCCCCCGCTGGGTCACGGTCCCGCCGTACATCGCGCTGGGCTGGGTGGCTGCGTTCGTCTTGCCGCAGCTGCTCCAGCACGCCGGGGTCGCGTCGCTGACGCTGCTGCTCGCCGGTGGGGTGATGTACACCCTCGGCGCAGTCGTGTACGCGACCAAGCGGCCGAACCCGTCGCCGGCGGTCTTCGGCTATCACGAGGTCTTCCACGCCTGCACGATCGTCGCCGCGCTGTGCCACTACGTCGCCGTGTGGATGGCGGTCTACTCCGGCCCAGTGCACTGATCGGCCGACTCTTTAGATCGTGACAAGCACCTTCAGCGCCTCGCGCGCGTCCATCGCCGCGTAACCCGCCGGGACGTCGTCGAGGTCGACCTGGCGGTCGAAGATCCCGCTGGGGTCCAACCCGCCGCTCGCGACCTGCGCCATCAGCGTCGGAATGTAGGCCCGGGAGGGACAGACGCCGCCGCGGACCGCGACGTTACGGGTGTAGAGGGAGGCGAGGTCGGTGCCGCTGACGGTGTGCGGCGTGCCGACGTAGCCGACCGTCGTGTTGTCCCTGGCCACGGCGATCGCGGTCTCGATCGAGGCCAGCGCGCCGACGCATTCGACGGTGGCGTCGACCCCGCCGGTGAGGCTGATGACCGCCTCGACGGCCAGATCGCCCCGGGCCGATACGGTCTCGGTCGCGCCGAATCGCTTGGCGAGATCGAGCCGGTCCTCGTGATGGCCGACGGCGATCACCCGGGCGGCGCCGGCCCGGCCGGCGGCGAGAACGGCACACAGCCCGACCGCGCCGTCGCCGATGACCGCCACGGTCATGCCGAATCCGACCCCGGCGGCGCGGACGCCGTGCTCGCCGGTCGCCATCACCGCGGCGAGGGGGAGGACCCGCTCCGGCTCGCTGCGCAATGCGGGCGGGATGACGAGCAGGGTGCCGTCGGCAGTCGGCACCCGCACCGCCTCGCCTAGCCCGCCGTCGTTGCCGGGCTCACCCCAGGCTCCCCCGTCGACGCAGGAACTCTGCACTCTGGCGAGGCAGTATTCGCAGGTGCCGTCGGAGAAGCGGTGCGGCGCGACGACGACGTCACCGACCCGCAGGGTGCGGACCTCGGCGCCGACGGCCTCGACGACACCGAGGAATTCCTGCCCGACCCGCGACCCCGGCTCGTGCCGGCCGTAGCCGCGGTAGGACCACAGGTCAGCGCCGCAGATCGCCGCGTGCGTGACTCTCACGAGCGCGTCGGTCGGCAGCTCGACCTCGGCGTCGGGGACCTGCTCGATGCGGACGTTGCCCGGGCCTTCGAAGATGGCGGCGCGCACGATACCCCTTCCCCCACGCTGACGGTCGGCCTGCTCGGCAGCCCGAACCCTATCGGCTCCGGACCGTCATCGAGCCGGTGTGACGTCAGCGGGCGGCGCGCAGGGCGGCTCGCAGCCCGTCCGCGTCGGTCACCGGGGCGGCGCAGACGAAGCCACGGCAGACGTACGCCGTCGGGCTGCCACCGACCAGCGGCCGGCCGGCGAGCAGCGGTACGCCGGCGGCATCCGGCGTACCGGCGACGACCACCGCACCGGGGGTGGGCTCCCGGCGGGCGACGTCGGCGAGCTCGCCCGCCAGTGCGGGCTCGGCCGCAACCACGGCCACCTCGGCCGGACCGCAGAGCAGCGCCTCGGCCGCCGCGGCAGCCGCTCCGGCCGCCCGCGGCGCCCGCT
>JBPCOR010000057.1:0-4203 GCA_051000035.1 Mycobacteriales bacterium
GGGCGTACCTTCCCGAACCAGCGCGCCAACGCCGGTCCTGATCAGAGCTGTTTGGACTTCGGATCATCCTCGGGAAGGTGCGCCCTATCACGTCACCTCGCCGAGGCCCATCCACAGGTTCTGATCACTGCTCCCAGCCCGGTGGATGGGTACGGTCCGGCGTTTTGTCCCCGCGGGGTGGCCATCGGCTGCTTACGCTCGCCGGGTGCGAACGATGCGATCTGCGGGCGGAGCCGGCAAGGCGCTGATGGGTGGCACTGTGCTGCTCAATGGCACTGCGCTGCTCAGTGGCACTGTGCTGCTCACTGCGGTCGCGGGATGCTCGGCGGCGCCCCAGCAGCCGTCCGTACGCGCTGCCGTCACCCACTCTGCCGGCACGGCCATCACCCGGTCCGTGACCTCGCCGCCGACGTCCGTCACCGCCTCGACCACCAGTGTGTCGCCGACCAGCGCCGCGCCGCCGGCCACCACTGCGTCGCCGACCAGCGCCGCGCCGCCGGCCACCACTGCGTCGCCGACAACGCCGAGGGCACAACCGTCGGGCCCGCCGGGCGACGCCTGCTCGCTGGTTCCGGTCGTCGTCGTGCGGTCGGCGCTGGGAGCGACCGGCGTCTCGGCGACAGCCAGTTCGCAGGGCGGATTCGACTCCTGCCAGTACGCCGCGACGTCGAACAGTGGACACGGCACGCTCTACCTGGACTACGAGCCGAGCCGCGGCCGGGTGATCTACCAGCAGGCGCTTGCCTCGCCGGGGTTCGCCTCGGTCGACGGCGTGGCTGACAGGTCGGCCTACAACGCGGCGGACGGCCGGTTCATCGTGTTGTCCGGGGATGCGTTCGTGGGGCTCACCCTGCCGGTGCAGATGACCGGCAGCACGGTGACGACGCCCGCCGGCGGGACCCGAGCCGCCGTCACGATCGCCCGCGCGGCGCTCGACAATTCCGGCTGAGCCCGCCCACCTGACGTGCACCGGGCGTACTTTGTACTGACAAACTAGTGACAGCATCGTCGCCGTGATCGACGGTGCTGCGAAGCGCCGCGCGCGGTGTTAGAGGGAGTTTGCATGCGCATCGGAGTGGCCGGAGTCGGCCGGATCGGCGCATTGCATGCGGCGACGCTCCGCTCCGTGCCGGCCGTGCGGGATCTGGTGGTCGCCGACGCTGACGCCGATCGAGGCAAGGCGGTGGCAGCCGAACTGTGCGCGGAGTACGCCGCGGACACCGATGCGCTCCTGGCCTCGGGGCTGGACGGCATCGTCATCGCGACCGCCACCAGCTCGCATGCGGAACTGATCACGGCCTCGGTGCGGGCGGGCGTGCCGGTCTTCTGCGAGAAGCCGGTCGCCGGCGACGTAGCGGGCAGCCGCGCCGTCTGTGACGCCGTCGACGCGGCGGATGTGCCGGTGCAGGTGGGCTTCCAACGCCGGTTCGACCGTCCCTACGCCGCCCTGCGAGTCGCCGTAGCCAGCGGCCGACTCGGCTTCGTGCACACCTTGCGGGCGACCACGCTTGACCCGGGTCCCCCACCGGCGGCGTACATCCGGACCTCGGGCGGGATATTCCGCGACTGCAGCGTGCACGACTTCGACATCATCCGCTGGGTGACCGGCCGCGAGGTCATCGAGGTGGTCGCGCGCGGCACCAACCACGGTGCGCCATTCTTCGCCGACGCCGGCGACGTCGACTCCGCGGCGGCGATGCTGACTCTCGACGATCGCAGCTTCGCGCTGGTGTCCGCGACCCGCTACAACGGCGCCGGATATGACGTGCGACTGGAGGTGCTGGGCGAGCGCGGGAGCATAGCCGCGGGCCTGGACGACAGGGTGCCGCTCGCGTCGGCCGACTCGCGCGTCAGTTTCCCCCCGTGTCCGGCCTGGACCGGCTTCCTGCAGCGCTTCGCGGCGGCCTATGTCGCCGAGCTGACGGCGTTCACCGAGGTTGTCGCCGGCACCCGCGAGGTGCCGTGCACCGTGCACGACGGGCTCGAGGCGTTCCTCATCGCCGAGGCGTGTGAACGGTCCCGGGCGAGCGGGCTCGCCGTGCCGATGGCGCAGGTGCGCGGCCGATGATGGCGGAACTGCCTGTGCAGCAGGCGATCGGCGCCGCATCGAGGGGGGGCCCGCACGTCCCCGTCGCCGACCGGATCGCCGCCGCACCAATTTCCTGGGGCGTCTGCGAGGTGCCGGACTGGGGTGTGCAGCTGTCCACCGAGCGGGTGCTGGCGGAGATGACGCAGCTCGGGATCCGCGCCACCGAGCTCGGCCCGCCGGGATTCCTGCCGGCCGACCCGGCCGATGCGGCGGCGACGCTGCGCGCGGCGGGGCTCGCGACCGTGGGCGGTTTCGTGCCGGCGGTGCTGCACGACCCAGGCCATGACCCGGTGCCCGACGTCGCCGGGCCGATCGGCACGCTGCTCGCCGTCGGCGCCGGTGTCCTCGTGCTCGCCGCGACCACCGGCCGGCCCGGCTATGCCGCCCGCCCGCAGCTCGACGCGGCCGGCTGGGAGACCCTGCTCGCCAACGCCGACCGCATCGCCGATCTCGCGGCGCAGCGCGGTCTGCTCGCCACCCTGCACCCACACGCCGGCACCATGGTGGAGACCGCCGCCGACGTTGCGCGGGTGCTCGACGGCACCGCGATCGGGCTGTGCCTGGACACCGGGCACCTGATGATCGGCGGCAGCGACCCGGCGCGCCTGGCCCGCGACGCCGCCGAACGGATCGGGCACGTGCACCTGAAGGACGTCGACGCCGGCGTTCTCGCGCGGGTGCGCTGTGGCCTGACCTACACCGACGCCGTGCGCGCCGGGCTCTACCGGCCGCTGGGTCACGGCGACGTCGACATCGCCGACATCGTCGCGTCGCTGGAGGCGGTCGGCTACGGCGGCTGGTATGTGACGGAGCAGGACACGATCCTGGATGCGCGCGCCGCCGCCGCGCCGCCGGCCGAGGGCCCGATGGCCGAGGTGGCAACGGGTTTGGCGTTCCTGCGGGGGCTCGGGTGAGCACGCCGGCGGGTGGGGCGGCGCCGTACGACGTCCTGACAATGGGCCGGGTCGGCGTCGACATCTACCCGCTGCAGATCGGGGTGAGGCTCGAGGACGTGACGTCGTTCGGCAAATTCCTCGGCGGCAGCGCGACCAATGTCGCCGTCGCGGCAGCGCGGCACGGGCGGCGTACCGCGGTGATCACCCGCACCGGCGCCGACCCGTTCGGCCGGTTCGTGCATTCCAGCCTGCGCACCCTCGGCGTGGACGATCGTTACGTCACCGCGGTTGACACCGTGCCGACCCCGGTCACATTCTGCGAGATCAGGCCGCCGGATGACTTCCCGCTGTATTTCTACCGGCTGCCGATCGCACCGGACCTGATGCTGACGCCCGCGCAGCTCGACACCGATGCGATCGCCGCTGCCGGTGTCTTCTGGGCGACCGTGACCGGCCTGTCGGTGCAGCCGAGCCGGTCGACGCACGACGTCGCGTGGGAGGCGCGGGGACGCCGGCCGCTGACGGTGCTGGACCTGGACTACCGCCCGATGTTCTGGGAATCGGAGGCCACCGCGCGAGCGGTCGTCGGCCGCGCGCTCGGACGCGTCACGGTCGCCGTCGGCAATCTCGAGGAGTGCCGGATTGCCTGCGGTGAAAGCGACCCCGAGCGTGCCGCCGACGCGCTGCTGGAGCGGGGGGTGGAGCTCGCCGTGGTGAAGCAGGGTCCGCGCGGCGTGCTCGGCGCGACCGCCGACGACCGGGTCGTCGTGCCGCCGACACCGGTCGACGTCGTCAACGGCCTGGGCGCGGGCGACGGCTTCGGCGGCGCCCTCTGCCATGGCCTGCTCGCCGGCTGGCCGCTGGACCGCACGCTGCGCTTCGCCAATGCCGCCGGCGCGATCGTCGCCTCCCGGCTGGAATGCTCGACCGCCATGCCGAACACTGCTGAGGTCGAGGAATTGCTGAGGTCGACGAATGAGTGACCGGGGCCGACGCGCGATGACCGCGGCGACATCGCAATACGATCCGGACTCCTTCGCCGCGGCGGTGGCGCGGGTACGGGCCATCAGGGCCGTCGCGCCCGGCACGATCGGCGCGGCCGCTGCACAGCGACGTGCCCGCGACCTGCCGGGCGCTGGCGGCGGATTGCTGATCGTGGCCGCCGACCACCCCGCCCGCGGCGCCCTGGCCGTCGGCGCGGCGCCGATGGCCATGGGC
>JBPCOR010000076.1:0-6417 GCA_051000035.1 Mycobacteriales bacterium
GGCCTCGGCGGCGCGGTGGAACCGGCGGACGGCCGTCCTCAGCGACGACTTCACTGCCTTGTTACGCAGCCGGGCCTTCTCGTTGGTCTGGATGCGCTTGATCTGCGACTTGATGTTCGCCACGCGACAGCCTCGGTCTTCCCAGGTTGGTTGTGTGCAACGTCCGGCGCGGCAACCGCGCGAACTACCAGGATACCAGCCGGGGCGACGAGTCAGAGCCGGCCGGCGTCGGTGATGCGTTGCAGGAAACGCCGGGTGCGTGGCTCGCGCGGCGCGGTGAACAGCTCGGCTGGCCTTCCGCGTTCCAGCAGCACCCCGCCGTCGAGGAAACAAACCTCGTCGGCGACCTCGCGGGCAAAGGTCATCTCGTGGGTGGCGATGAGCATCGTCATGCCGTGGTCCTTCATGGCGCGCACGACGGCGAGCACCTCGGTGACCAGCTCCGGGTCCAGCGCCGAGGTGATCTCGTCGAGCAGGACCAGCACCGGGTGGGCCGCGAGCGCCCGCACGATCGCGACCCGCTGCTGTTGCCCGCCGGAGAGCCGATCGGGGTACTGCTTCGCCTTGTCCGTAAGGCCGAAGCGGTCGAGCAGGTCTCGTGCCTGCCCCTCGGCACGCTCCCGGGCGAGCCCATGCACCCGACGCGGCGCGAGCGTGACGTTGTCCAGCACGGACATGTGCGGGAAGAGGGAGGAGGTCTGTGTACGCCGTGGCGAGGGCCCGCAGCGGGAAGAACACCGGACCGGGCAGGGTGCGGGCCAGGGCGAGAAGCAACCCGAGCGCGAGGATGAGGATCTCGCAGATCGCCGTGACCCGGATGTTGAGCCATCGGCCTTTGGGCACCGGCAGGACGGACTTGCGGGCCTCGGACCAGCTGAAGAACGTCGACCGGACCAGCGGCCAGCCCGGCGACCGGGTGACCGCGACGAAGAGGATCGCGGCGACGACCGGTGTGCTCGCGGCGGAGATCAGCGCCGATCGGCCGGTCGCCTCGTGGCGTATCCGCCGCCCTTCGATCGCGCGCTGCGAGGGCGGGGCCGACCGGCGGTCACCAGCCGGTACGTCGGCATGCCAATCCACAGCGGCGTCGTGCTCTCGGCGCTGTGGGATCATGAACGGGTGAGTCGCCAGGTCGAAGCTGCCGCGCCGCGGACCGACCCGAGGCTGATCCGCAATTTCTGCATCATCGCTCACATCGACCACGGCAAGTCGACGTTGGCCGACCGGATGCTGGAGGTCACCGGCGTCATCGAGGGGCGGCTGATGCGCGCGCAGTACCTCGACCGGATGGACATCGAGCGGGAGCGCGGCATCACGATCAAGGCGCAGAACGTGCGACTGCCCTGGCGGGGTCACGTCCTGGACCTGATCGACACGCCGGGCCACGTGGACTTCTCCTACGAGGTGTCCCGGTCGCTCGCGGCGTGCGAGGGCGCCGTGCTGCTGGTCGACGCGGCCCAGGGCATCGAGGCGCAGACGCTCGCCAACCTCTACCTCGCGCTGGAGAACGACCTGACCGTGATCCCGGTGCTGAACAAGATCGACCTGCCCGCCGCGCAGCCGGACCGCTACGCCGAGGAGGTCGCTCACATTCTCGGCTGCGAAGCCGACGACGTGCTGCGGGTCAGCGCCAAGACCGGGCAGGGCGTCACCGAGCTGCTCGACCGCGTCGTGCGCGACGTGCCGGCTCCGACCGGGGACTCCGACGTCTCGCCGCGGGCGATGATCTTCGACTCCGTGTATGACGTCTACCGCGGCGTCATCACCTATATCCGCGTCATCGACGGCCACATCGATGCCCGGCAGCGGATCCGGATGATGGCGACCGGCGAGACGCACGAGCTGCTCGAGGTCGGCGTCATCTCACCCGAGCCGATCCCGACCGGCATGCTCTCGGCCGGGGAGGTGGGCTACCTCATCACCGGCGTGAAGGACGTCCGGCAGTCCCGGGTCGGTGACACCGTCACCAGCGCGGTCAAACCGGCGACGACGCCGCTCGGCGGGTACCGCGACCCCAATCCGATGGTCTATTCCGGGCTCTATCCCGTCGACGGCTCACAGTTCCCGGTGCTACGGGATGCGCTGGACCGGCTGCAGCTCAACGACGCCGCGCTGGACTACGAGCCAGAGACCTCGACCGCGCTCGGGTTCGGCTTCCGCTGCGGCTTTCTCGGGCTGCTGCACATGGAGATCGTCCGCGAGCGGCTGGAGCGCGAATTCGATCTGACCCTGATCTCGACGGCGCCGAACGTCGTCTACCGGGTGGAGTTCGAGGACGGCAGCGAGCAGGTGGTCACCAACCCCAGCGACTGGCCGGTGGGCAAGCAGGTGACTGTCTACGAGCCGGTCGTCAAGGCGATGGTGATCGCGCCGAGCGACTACGTCGGCGCCATCATGGAGCTGTGCCAGTCGCGGCGGGGAAACCTGCTCGGCATGGACTACCTGTCCCAGTCCCGGGTGGAGCTGCGCTACCAGCTGCCGCTCGCGGAGATCATCTTCGATTTCTTCGACGCGCTGAAATCGCGGACCCGCGGCTACGCCTCGTTGGACTATGAGGCCGACGGCGAGCAGAAATCGGAGCTGGTGAAGGTCGACGTGCTCCTGCAGGGTGAGCCGGTCGACGCGTTCTCCGCGATCGTGCACAAGGACAAGGCTTATGCCTACGGCGTCGCGATCACCGGCAAGCTGCGCAAGCTCATCCCGCGGCAGCAGTTCGAGGTTCCGATCCAGGCGGCGATCGGATCCCGGGTGATCGCCCGGGAAAGCATCCGGGCGATGCGCAAGGATGTGCTCGCGAAATGCTACGGCGGCGACATCACCCGCAAGCGCAAGCTGCTGGAAAAGCAGAAGGAGGGCAAGAAGCGGATGAAAATGGTCGGGCGGGTGGAGGTCCCGCAGGAAGCCTTCATCGCCGCACTGTCGACAGCCGACGACCCGGCCGGGGTGTCGGGCAAGAAGTGACCTCGACACCATCGGTGTGATCGGCGGCGGGTGATGGCCGGACCGGAGCCGATCTTCCTGCTCGGCGTCTCACAACGCAGCGGCACCCACTATCTCTACGATCTGCTCGTCGCGCACCCGGACTGCCGGCCGGCGTTGTCCCGTACTTCCTGGGAGGGCTCCTGGGAGGACCAGCTGGTCCGCTTCTCCGGGCTGCTCGCGGAATACGCCGACCGGGTCGTCGCGAGCAACCGGCTCAACGACCCGGCGCTGCGCGGGCTGCTGTTGCGGCACATCGGCGCCGGCCTGCTTGCGGTGCTGGCCGAGATCGACGGCGAGAGCAGCGCGGACGATCCACGCCGGCCGGTGACGAAAACGCCGCTGACGGAGAACCTGCAGCATTTCGCGGACCTGTTCGGTGCGACGCCGCTGATCGTGCTGATTCGCGACCCGCGGGCGACAGTCGCGTCGTCGCTGCGGACGTTCGGCGGGCCGGCCGAGCGATGGCTCCGCACCTGGCGGGACGGCGCCCGCCGGGTCGCGGCCTACGTCGACGCCCATCCCGAGGTGGTCGTCGCGCGGTACGAGGACCTCTACGCCGACCCCGTGCGGGAACTGTCCCGGATCTTCACCGGCGTCAGGGTGGACCCGGGCCGCTACGACTTCGACGCCGTCGCGGCGCTGCCGGTGCGCGGATCGTCGGAACTGGGCGGTGAACGGCACGCCATCAACTGGGAGCCGATGGCGCCGACCGAGGCATTCGACCCGGCCGCGCGTGGGAAGGAGCTGGCGCCCGACGTGCTGCGCCGGTTGCGCTGGCTCGCCGCCGCGGAGATGACCCGTTTCGGTTACGCCGACCCGCCCGACCCGCCGCCGATCGTCGAGGCAGCCGGACAGCGGATCCGCGACGTCGGGCAGGGCAGCGCGGAGTGGGCGCGGCTGATGGCCGACGGCGTCGCCCGGCTGCGGGCCCGCCGCTGGCGGCAGCGGTAGCGATCAGAGCAGGACATCCTTGTCGGCGAGATGCCGGAACGCCGCGAGCCCGAAACCGGCCCGTGGCACCGCCGGATGCTCAGCTGAGGTCGACGACGATCTTGCCGGCGGTGTCGCCGCCGATCATCGCGGCGAGTCCCTCGCGGGCCCGGTCAAGGGGCAGCACCTGGGCGATCCGGGGCCGGATGCCGCTGGTCCGCAGCAGCCGCAGCAGCGCCTGCAGCTCATCGCGGGTGCCCATGGTCGAGCCGACGACCGACATCTGCTGGAAGAAGATCCGATTCAGCCCGGCCCCGGGATTGGGTCCCGTCGTCGACCCGGATACCACGATGGTGCCGCCGGGGCGCAGCGAGCGCAGTGAGTGTTCCCAGGTGGCCGCGCCGACGGTCTCCAGCACGGCGTCGACCTTGACCGGCAGCCGGGCGCCGGATTCGAAGACCTCGTGCGCCCCGAGATCGAGCGCCAGCCTGCGCTTGGCCTCGCTGCGTCCGGTGACGAAGACGCCGTATCCGCCGACCCGGGCCAGCGCGATCGCCGCCGAGGAGACGCCTCCGCTCGCCCCCTGGATCAGCACCCGGTCACCGGCGCGCAGCCTGGACTTGACGAAGAGCATCCGGTACGCCGTGAGCCAGGCGGTGCCCAGGCACGCCGCGTCGTGCAGGTCGATGCCCGCGGGCAGCCGGATCACGTTGCGGTCCGGGACGATCACCGATTCGGCGAACGTGCCCTGGTGCAGCTCGGACAGCAGGGTGCGGCTCGGGTCGAGCGTCTCATCCCCCCGCCAGGCCGGGTCGGTGATCACGCCGTAGACGACGACCGGGTTGCCGGCCGCGTCGTAGCCGGCCGCGTCGGTGCCGAGGATCATCGGGCACCGGTCGGCCCGCAGGCCCACGCCGGACAGGGAGAAGACGTCGTGGTGGTTCAGCGACGCCGCGGCGACCGTGACCACGGACCAACCGGGCGGTGGCTCGGGGTCGGGACGATCGCCGACGACCAGCGCGTCCAGGGGACGGCCCGGATCCGGCGTTAGGACGTACCCGGCTCGCATGGGCAGACCGTATCGTCGGGGACCGTGCCACGGACCCGCCGCCCGCTGCTTGCCCTCGCCGCCCTGCTGATCGTCCTGGTCATCGGATACGTTGTCGACGCGGCCCGCGGCGGCGGGGCCGGACACGATCACGGGCTCGCGACCGGGACGGTCGCGGCGTCCTCGCTGCCGGCCGCGGCGCAGCAGACGATCGCGCTGGTCCGGGCCGGCGGGCCGTTCCCGTACGTGCAGGACGGCATCGTCTTCCGCAACTCCGAGCACGAGTTGCCCGCGGAGCGCAGCGGGTACTACCACGAGTTCACCGTGCCGACGCCCGGGGAGGCCGACCGCGGGCCGCGGCGGATCATCGCCGGCGCCGGCGAGGAGATCTACTGCACGCCGGATCACTACGGCTCGTTCGAGCGGGTGAATCCGGACGGGTAGGTCGCGCTGCTCAGCCGGCGGGCACCCAGCGGGCCGGCCGCTTCTCCCGGAACGACGTGATGCCCTCCTGGCCCTCCGTGCCGGCGAACCGGCGCGCCGAGAGCTCGGACAGGCCGGCGAAGTCCGCGGGCACCGCGCGCGGCGGGGGTGCTGCGAGCAGCGCCTTGGTGTCGGCGAGCGCGCCCGGCGCACCGCGGACCAGCAGATCGGCGTATCTCGCGACCTCCCGATCGAGCGCCGCGGGCTCGACGGCGGCGTTGACCAGGCCGATCGCGGCGGCGCGGATGCCGTCGAACACCTCGCCGGTCAGGAAGAGTTCCCGCGCCGAGACCGGCGACAGGCGCGCCCGCACCGGCACCGAGATGACGGCCGGCACCAGGCCGAGGCGTACCTCGGTGAACGCGAACGTCGCCGTGGTGGCGGCGACGACGATGTCGCAGGCCGCGAGCAGACCGACGCCGCCGGCCCGCGCCGGGCCCGCGACCCGGGCGAGCACCGGCTTGGGTGCCTCCGCGATCGCCTGCAGCACGGCCGGAAAGGCGGTGACGGGCATGGCCTCGGGGTCATCGCCGACCGACTCGGCGAGGTCCATTCCCGAGCAGAACACCGGCCCGGTATGACTGAGCACGATCACCCGCGCCGTGTCGTCGGCGAGTGCCTCGGCGAGCAGCGCCCGCAGCCGGGCGGTGAGCCGCGCCGACAGCGCGTTGCGGTTCGCCGGGGAATCCAATGTCACCGTCGCGACGCCACCGCGGACGTCGTATCGGACCATCTCGTCGCTCCCGCGTGCACTCGCCGGCTCACTCATCGGGCTCCCTCTCATCGCGTGCGTTGCGGCATTGAAACACTGATGCCGTGACCCCAGCGCTTCCGGACGGGCAGCCGGTACCAACCGACGGCGCGCTGCCCGCCCAGGTGCGAGCGGGGGTCGGCCGGATGCCGTTCGGCATCTACCTGCACGTGCCGTTCTGCGCCAGCCGCTGCGGCTACTGCGACTTCAACACCTATACCCC
>JBPCOR010000179.1:0-3307 GCA_051000035.1 Mycobacteriales bacterium
GAGGGCGTGATCCTGCGCCGCCTGGACTGGCTGGACGGCGGATGAGCGGTGGCGACCTCGAGGCGACGGGAGAGGCGCTGCGGCGGATCGCCCTGGAGCTCGGGTCGATGGGGCAGACCGGGCTCACCTACGCCCACGACCGGTACGACGCGGCCCGCTGCCGGCGGATGCGCGAACTGTCGGCGCAGTTGCTCGCGATGCTCGCGGGAGACGTCGATCCGGCCGCGGTGCATGCGGCTCTGGAGCTGGACGGTGGCTATGCCACCCCGCATCTGGACGTCCGCGGTGGGCTTTTCGACGACGCCGGCCGGGTGCTCCTGGTGCGGGAGGCGGTCGACGAACGGTGGACTCTGCCCGGCGGCTGGGCCGACCCGCTGGACCCGCCGACCGGGGCGATCGAACGCGAATTCGCCGAGGAGGCGGGCCTTGCGGTGCGCGCGGCCCGGATCGCCTTCGTGCACGACGGATTCCTCAGCAACGGCCACCGTCGCGGCGGGGCGCCGTTTCACATCTGGAAGATCTTCTTCCTCTGTGAGCGGCAGGACACCGCGGATCCGGTCGCCGGCATCGACGGCGAGACCACCGACGTCGGCTTCTTCGCCCTCGACGCGCTGCCGCCGCTGTCGACCGGGCGTACGACGCGGGCCCAGCTGCGGGCCCTGGCGCGATCCCACGCCGACCCCTCGATCGCCGTCACGGCCGACTGATCGACGGGGCGCGTCGCCGCGCTCGGTGGCGGCCGATCCGGTGCCGACGCGTCGGTACCCTTGCCGGGTGTCGTCCCGAGCCGTGTCGGTGCCCGCGGCACCGGTCGGCCTGTCGACCGCCTCGGTCTACCCGGAATCCGCCGCCGCGGGCTTCCAGCTGGCCGCCGAGCTCGGGTACGACGGCGTCGAGGTCATGGTCTGGACCGATCCGGTCAGCCAGGACGTCGACGCGCTGCAGCGGCTGAGCGAGGCATCCGAGGTGCCGGTGATCGCGGTCCATGCACCCTGCCTGGTGATCACCCAGCGGATCTGGGGGGATGATCCCGCGGCGAAGCTGGACCGGTCCGCCGAGGCGGCCCGCCGGCTCGGCGCCGACACGGTCGTCGTCCATCCGCCCTTTCGCTGGCAGGTCGCCTACGCGCGCGGATTCGCCCGCCAGCTGGTGCGGCTGCACGAGCAGACCGGGGTGCGGTTCGCCGTGGAGAACATGTTCCCGCTGCGGGTCCGGGGCCGCGAGGTGTCGGCGTACACGCCGGACTGGACCCCGGTCGGCGCCGGTCACCGGTTCTTCACCCTCGACCTGTCGCACGCGGCGACGTCACACACCGACGCGCTCGCGCTCTACGACGCGATGGGCGAGCGCCTCATCCACGTGCACATCGGCGACGGCAGCGGCGCCAACCGCGACGAGCACCTCGTCCCCGGACGCGGCAGTCAACCGTGCGGGGAGGTGCTCGAACGGCTGGCGCGTAAGCGTTTCAGCGATGGCATCATCGTCGAGGTCAACACCCGCAGGGCGACCGGGAGGGCGCAGCGGGAGGCCGATCTCGCCGAGTCACTCGCCTTCACCCGGCTGCACCTGGCCTGGACGTCCGGGCTGGACATCCACCCGGGTGGCGCCCGGTAGCCCGTCGGCGGGGCCGCGAGGACTGTCCGCCCCGTCGGGGTGCCAGGCTACGCGGCCGGTCGGGGCGGCGCGGCCGACGCTATGACGCCGACGCTATGACGTGGCGTTCCCCGCGGACCATTGACTCCACGTAAGGCTCCAGTCGCCCCACATGTCGCCGACGGGCAACGGCGGGCCGCCGGAATTCTTCACGATGACGACGTCGCCCATCTTGAAGTGGGTGTAGAACCATTTGCCGTCGTCGACGTTGATGTTGATGCAGCCGTGCGAGACGTTCGCGCGGCCCTGGTCGCCGAGGCTGTGCACATTGGTATGGACGAATTCGCCGTCGTCGGAGATCCGGACCGCGTTGTACTCCTCGGCGACATAGGCTCCCGGCGCGGGCGGGCACAGTCCATACGTGCAGGAGTTCATGATGTACGGATTGGCCTGTTCCACGCCGACGACGACGTGGATGCCCGCGTGGGTCGGGGTGCCGTTGGCGGTGCTTCCCAGCGAGATTGGAATCTGCCGGATGGGGGTGCTCAGGTCGGTGCTGTCGTAGATATTCATGTTCTCAGTCGCGCCGTCGGCGACCGCGACCATCGTGCCGTG
The DNA here is from genome assembly GCA_051000035.1 of Mycobacteriales bacterium. Taxonomy (GTDB): domain Bacteria; phylum Actinomycetota; class Actinomycetes; order Mycobacteriales; family QHCD01; genus QHCD01. The sequence goes on from JBPCOR010000179.1 coordinate 2,209, forward strand.
CACCTTGTACGTCGCCTGCCGGCTCACCCTGCCGTAGGCACCCTTGCCGAAGGACGCGCCGAAGATGCCGGCGTTCACGGTGATGGTCGTGCCGGGCTTCCAGAAGGTCTCCGGCCGGTAGTCGACGACGCTGGAATTGATCCAGTACCACCCGCCGGGCTGGGGGGGATTCACGGTGACGCGCAGCGCCTGCTGGATCGCCGCCCGGTCGACCGGCGCGACGTGGCTCTTGTCGTCGGGGGAGTGCAGGAATTCGACCCGGATCGGCTGGCCCACGCCGATGTCGCGCAGCGCCGGCGCCGGGGTCAGCGCCGGGAATACCAGCGCGGCCGGCTCGGCGGTCGACACCGACGCCTCCGTCGTCTGGACCGATCCGGTGGTGTTGACCGCTGCCGCGGTCACGGCGTAGGACGTCGCGAAGGAGAGCGGCCCGGTGCTCGACCAGGTTCGGCGATCGGCGCCGAAGGTGCCGGTGACCGCGACCCCGCTGGGCGCCGCCACGGTCACCGACCGCAGCGTGCCGGCCGTGGCCGCGACGGTGATCGGGCTTCCGGGTGCGCCCGAGGCCGGCCCGGAGACGGTCAGCCGCGGCGGCGGGGCGGCCGTCGTGGGTGCCGCTGACGACGGCGGCTTCGTCGAGGTCGTCGGACCGGCCGGGGCGGTCGAGGAACTGGCTGACGACGAGGCCGCCGATTGCGAGGCGGTGCCGGCGGGCGGCGATGTGGCGGCGGACGTGGGTTGCGGGCCGCCGCCGGTCGACGTCGTGCACGCGGCGATGCCGACTACCGACACCGCCACGACGACTGCGATGACGGCGATCCGCCCGTTGCGATTCGACCCGGCGATGCCGCGCCCCCCTGCGATGCGCATATCCGGCAGCATAGCTCGGCACGCAGGGGCGCCCCCGGCCGTGACGCCGCCCGCGGGTCGTAACCTCTAGCCCATGCTGCGTTCCGTCATCCTCGCTGCGGCCGGCAATGCCCGCATCCGCTCGCTCGCGTCCAGCGGCCCGGTCAGCCGCGCGGTCGTCTCGCGTTACGTGCCGGGCGATTCCACCGCCGATGCCCTCGGCACTGCCGGGGAGTTACGCCACGACGGC
>JBPCOR010000231.1:0-4034 GCA_051000035.1 Mycobacteriales bacterium
CGCCCGCCTCCTCGAAGGTCTCCCGGACGGCGGCGCAGACCAGCGCGTGCGCGAGCCCGGCGTCGGCGCCGAGCCGGCGCGTCCAGGATGCCGCCGGCGGGCCGGCCCCGCCCACAGCGGTGTCGGCGTCGCGAGCGTCGACCGCGCCGCCGGGGAACGCCGTCATCCCGCCGGCGAAGGCCATCGCGAGCACCCGCCGGAGCAGGAAGACCTCGATGCCACCGGGACCGTCTCGTAGCAGCAGGACGGTCGCGGCGTGACGGGGCGGCACCGGCACCAGGGGGCCACCGCGCTCGTCGGAGCCGGTCACGGTCACGCGGTGCAGCTTACGACCGGCCGGCCCGAGCCGCCGGGCATCGCTACGGCGCGACCTCGACGATCAGCTCCACCTCGACCGGCGCGCCCAACGGGAGCTCCGCCACACCCACGGCCGATCGGGCGTGCACACCACGGTCGTCGAAGACCGCGCCGAGCAGCTCGCTGGCACCGTTGAGCACTGCGGGCTGCCCGGTGAAGCCCTCGGCCGAGGCGACGAACCCGACCACCTTCACCACCCGCGTCACCGCGTCCAGACCGACCAGGTCGTCGATGGCCGCCAGCGCGTTGAGCGCGCAGACGCGCGCGTAGCCCTGCGCGTCCTCGGCACTGACCTGACCGCCGACCTTGCCGACGGCCGGTATCTCACCGTCGACGAACGGCAGCTGGCCGGCGGTGTAGACCAGGTTGCCGGTGCGCACCGCCGGGATGTATGCCGCGAGCGGCTTGGCGACGGCCGGCAACTGCACACCCAGCTCCGCGAGCCGCTCCCGCACGGTCATCCGTCAGCCGGTGCGCCGGTCGCCAGCTCCCGCTTGAGATAGGCGACCGGCTGCTCGGAATTGGGACCGGCGATGACGGTCACCAGCTCCCAGCCGTCCTGGCCCCACTGGTCGAGGATCTGCTTCGTCGCATGCACCAGCAAGGGCAATGTGGAGTACTCCCATTTCTGCATGGGCGAACCGTACCCGGCCGCGACGGCCCGTCGGCCGTGGCAGGCGTGGCGGCATCTACGCTGAGTCGGTGCCTGCGAACGTCGCCCGGCCGGGGCAGTGGCCCCTCGCGAGGCTGCACATCGTGACCGGCAAGGGCGGCACCGGGAAGACCTCGGTGGCCGGCGCGCTCGCCCTGGCACTGGCCGCCGGCGGACAGCGCAGCTTGCTGGTCGAGGTCGAGGGTCGGCAGGGCATCGCCCAGCTCTTCGACTGCCCGCCGCTCGGCGACGCGGAGCGGCGGATCGCGGTCGCTCCCGACGGTGGTGACGTCTTCGGGCTCGCCGTGGACGCGGAGACCGCGCTGCTGGAGTACTTGGAGATGTTCTACAACCTCAAACGGGCCGGCCGGGCACTACGCCGGCTCGGTGCCGTGGACTTCGCCACCACAATCGCGCCCGGCCTACGCGACGTGCTGCTCAGCGGCAAGGTGAAGGAAGCCGTCACCCGCGTCCACAATGGACGGCGCTGGTACGACGCGGTCGTGCTCGACGCGCCGCCGACCGGCCGGATCGTGTCCTTTCTGTCGGTCAACGACGGGGTCGGCGAACTCGCCCGGGTCGGCCCGATCAAGAGCCAGAGCGACGGCGTGATGGCGGTGCTGCGGTCGAGTCAGACGGCGATCCACATCGTGACGTTGCTGGAGGAGATGCCCGTTCAGGAGACCCTGGACGCCGTCCGCCAGCTTGCCGCGGCCGACCTGCCGGTCGGCAGCGTACTGGTGAACCAGACCCGCCCGCCGCTGCTGCCCGCCCGGGCACTCGCCAGCGCCGCCGCGGGCACCCTGGACGACCGCCGCCTCGGTGCGGCCCTGGACACGGCCGGGCTCGACGGTGCGGCGCTCGCCCCGGCGCTCGCCGACGAGGCGCACGAGCATGCCGTCCGGAGTCGCCTCGAGGACCACTACCGCGAGCAGGTGCACGCACTGGACCTGCCGACGTACGAGCTGGAACGGCTGCCGCCACCGATGGACCTGGGCGGGCTGTACGAGCTCGCCGACACGCTGCGCGCGGCCGGCGTGGGCACGGCGTGAGAACCGCCGACGGAATCCCCGACCCGGAGGCGGCATGAGAACCGCCGACGGACTCCCCGACCCGGAGGCGGCGTGACCCCTTCGGGCACCCTCGACCTCGACGCCGTCATCCTCGATCCCAACGTCGGGGTCGTCGTCTGCTGCGGCAGCGGCGGGGTGGGCAAGACAACGACGGCGGCGGCGCTTGCCCTGCGGGCCGCCGAGCACGGCCGCACGGTCGCGGTCCTGACGATCGATCCGGCCAAACGGCTGGCCGACGCGCTCGGCATCGGCGACCTGGGCAACGAACCGCGGCGGGTGAGCGGGGTGGACGAGACCGGGGGCGGCTCACTGGACGCGCTGATGCTGGACATGAAGCGCACGTTCGACGAGGTCGTCCTCGCCCATACCACGGCGGACAAGGCGGAACAGATCTTCGCCAATCCCTTCTACGTAGCGCTGTCCTCGTCGTTCTCCGGCACGCAGGAGTACATGGCGATGGAGCGGCTCGGACAGCTGGCCGCCCGCGACGACTGGGACCTCATCGTGGTGGACACCCCACCGTCGCGGTCGGCGCTGGATTTCCTGGACGCACCGCAGCGGCTGGGCCGCTTCCTGGACGGCCGGATGATCCGGCTGCTAGTCGCGCCGAGCCGAGCCGGTGGCCGGCTCGGTGCCCGGGTGGTCGGCGCCGGACTGGGCTTCTTCAGCCGGATCCTCACCAGGATCCTCGGCGCGCAGGTCTTCAGCGACATATCGGCATTCGTCGCGGCGCTGGAGACGATGTTCGGTGGCTTCCGGGAGCGCGCGCAGGCGACGTATGACCTGCTGCGCACCCCGGGTACGGCGTTCGTGGTCGTGGCCGCCCCCGAGTCCGACGCGCTACGGGAGGCGTCGTACTTCGTCGACCGGCTCGGCCAGGACGGCATGCCGTTGGCCGGCTTGGTACTCAACCGGCTGCACACGTCGGCGGCCGGCGGCCTGTCCGCGTCGCGCGCTGAAGGAGCGGCCGAGGCACTCGAGGGCACCGGCGAGCGGCTGGCCGCGGCCGTGCTCCGAGTGCACGCCGAGCGGATGCTCGTCGCCGACGGCGAACGCCGGCTCGCCGAGCGATTTCACCGCACGCATCCAGACCTGCCCGCGGTCGCCGTGCCGGCGATGGCGACCGACGTGCACGACCTGCCCGGGCTCCGTCAGATCGGCGCAGCGCTGTCCGGCGCACCGACCTGAGGATGCCGGCCGGCCGGTTGGACAGCGGTGACCTGGCCGGACGCGATGACCCGGCCGGACGCGATCAGGAGGCGACGAGAGCCAATCCGGCGCTCACCGGCTCGGCGTCGCGCCGGGCGGCGTCGAGCAGGAATGACCACGACGTGACGTCGGGCCGGCGGCGCAGCAGCGCGCGCCGCTCCCGCTCGGTCATCCCGCCCCAGATACCGAACTCGGTGCGATTGTCCAGCGCGTCGGCCAGGCACTCGCTGCGAACCGGGCAGCCCATGCACACCCGCTTCGCGCGGTTCTGCTCAGCGCCCTGCACGAAAAGCGCGTCGGGATCGGTCCCCCGGCACGCAGCCAGCGGCGCCCAAATTGCGATCGACATCGAAACTTCCCCCCAACGGGCTATTAGCCCGTCCCCGTTTCCCCGTTAATCCCCCGTGCTGAATGTCCCCCGTGCTGGCGTCGTGGCCTGGCGGTGCGGTTCCGTGTGCCTCGGGCGGCGACGCTGTGTGCTGGGGGTAACTCTACGAACCGGACAGGTCGGGCGGTAGACCCCGAAGATACGATTCTTCTTACACCGCGCGTAACCGTCACACTGGGCGCTCCGCTGCTCCGCCCGCCGCCATTCGGCCTATTCGACGGTTACGTACGGTGAGATTTCCGGGGTTTGAGCCGCCTCGTGGCCCGTCCCTGGTTACGCGCCGTCGCCGCTGCCTCCGCCCGGTTTCGGCCTTCCGCCAGCGCCGGGCGCCCCTCGTCGGCGTCCCCGGTCCAGG
>JBPCOR010000330.1:0-5485 GCA_051000035.1 Mycobacteriales bacterium
GTCGGGGAGATGCTGCATGCCGCGACGATCGCCATCGTCGGCGAGGTGCCGCTGGACCGGCTGTGGCACGCGGTGCCGTCCTACCCCACCGTCAGCGAGGTATGGCTGCGGCTGCTGGAATCGGACGGCCGCTGAGTTGCATCGTCCGCCCCAGCCGCGTGACCACCGCTAACATCGGCGCCGTGGACGCCCCGGTGCTCTGCAGCGCAGCCGATCCCGGCTCCGCGGCGTACGCGGCCAACGACGCCGCCCACCGCGGTCTGGTCGAGGACCTGCGGCGACACCTTGCCGTGGCGGCGCGCGGCGGCAGCGATCGAGCCCGGGAGCGGCATGTGTCGCGGGGCAAGCTGCTCCCGCGGGATCGCGTCGATGCGCTGGTCGACCCCGGCTCGCCCTTCCTCGAGCTCTCCCCGCTCGCCGCGCACGGGATGTACGACGGGGACGCCCCGGCCGCCGGCATCATCACCGGTATCGGGCGCGTCGCGGGCCGTGAGTGCGTGGTCGTGGCCAACGACGCCACCGTCAAGGGCGGCACCTACTACCCGCTGACGGTCAAGAAACACCTGCGGGCACAGGAGATCGCGCTGCACAACCGGCTGCCCTGTATCTATCTCGTCGACTCCGGCGGCGCGTTCCTGCCGATGCAGGACGACGTCTTCCCCGACCGGGAGCACTTCGGGCGGATCTTCTACAACCATGCGACCATGTCCGCGCGCGGCATCCCGCAGATCGCCGCGGTGATGGGTTCCTGCACCGCAGGCGGTGCCTACGTCCCGGCGATGAGCGACGAGGCGGTGATCGTCAGCGGGCAGGGGACCATCTTCCTCGGCGGGCCGCCGCTGGTGCGCGCGGCGACCGGCGAGGTCGTCAGCGCAGAGGATCTCGGCGGCGGCGACCTGCATTCACGCATCTCCGGCGTTACCGACCACCTCGCCGACGACGACGCGCACGCGCTGCAGATCGTCCGGTCGATCATCGGGACCCTCGCGGCCCGCGCGCTCCGACCCTGGGCCGTCGAGCCGACCACGGATCCCGCCGTCGACCCGGCCCAACTCTACGGCGTCGTACCGCCGGATTCCCGCACGCCGTATGACGTCCGGGAGATCATCGCGCGTCTGGTCGACGGCAGCCGGTTCGCCGAATTCAAGGCGCTCTACGGGCAGACGCTGGTCACCGGTTTCGGCCGCCTGCATGGTCATCCGGTCGGTGTAATCGCCAACAACGGGATCCTGTTCTCCGAGTCGGCACTGAAGGGAGCGCATTTCATCGAGCTCTGCGACCGCCGGCAGATTCCGCTGCTATTCCTGCAGAACATCTCCGGATTCATGGTCGGTCGTGACTACGAGGCCGGCGGGATTGCCAAGCATGGCGCCAAAATGGTGACGGCCGTAGCCTGCGCGCGGGTGCCGAAGCTGACGGTGATCGTCGGCGGGTCGTTCGGCGCCGGAAACTATTCGATGTGCGGCCGGGCGTATTCACCGCGTTTCCTGTGGATGTGGCCGAACGCACGGATTTCCGTCATGGGTGGCGAGCAGGCAGCCGCGGTGCTCGCGACCGTGCGAGCAGATCAGTACGAGTCGCGCGGGGAGACCTGGCCGGCGCAGGACCAGGAGAGGTTCAAGGCGCCGGTTCGCGAGCAGTATGAGCTACAGGGGAATCCGTACTACGCCACCGCGCGGCTCTGGGACGACGGCGTGATCGACCCGGCCGACACCCGCACCGTGCTGGGACTCGCGCTCTCGGCCTGCGCCAACGCGCCGCTGGATCCGGTCGGCTACGGAATCTTCCGGATGTAGAGCGGGCCTGGACATGTTTGACACGGTGCTGGTCGCGAATCGTGGCGAGATCGCCGTCCGTATCATTCGGACGCTCCGAGCGCTGGGCATCCGCTGCGTCGCGGTCTACAGCGACGCCGATTCCGACGCCCGGCACGTTCGCGACGCCGACATGGCGGTACGAATCGGCCCGGCCGCCGCTGCGCGCAGCTATCTCGACGCCGACGCGATTCTCGCCGCCGCGCGGCGCGCCGGGGCGCAGGCGATCCATCCCGGATATGGCTTCCTGTCGGAGAATGCCCACTTCGCGCGGGCCTGCGCCGACGCCGGGATCACGTTCATCGGGCCGCCGGTGGCTGCGATCGAGGCGATGGGCGACAAGATCGCGGCGAAGCGGCTCGTCGGCGCGGCCGGCGTACCGGTGGTTCCCGGGCAGGGTGAGCGGGGGATGACCGACGATGCGTTGCGGGTGGCCGCCCGCGAGGTCGGCTATCCGGTGCTGATCAAGCCGTCGGCCGGCGGCGGCGGCAAGGGCATGCGGCTGGTGCGCGCGGACGCCGAGTTCGCCGACGCGGTCGCCGGTGCCCGCCGGGAGGCGACTGCGTCTTTCGGCGACGACACGCTGCTCGTCGAGCATCACCTCCAGCGCCCGCGGCACATCGAGATCCAGGTCTTCGCCGACACCCGGGGCGCGGTGACCCACCCCGGTGAGCGGGAGTGCAGTTTGCAGCGACGGCACCAGAAGATCGTCGAGGAGGCGCCGTCGCCGCTGCTCACGGCCGGGCAGCGTGCGCGGATGGGAGCTGCCGCCGTGGACGCCGCCCGCGCCGTCGGTTACACCGGCGCGGGCACGGTCGAATTCATCGTCGCCGGCGACCGGCCGGAGGAATTCTTCTTCATGGAGATGAATACCCGGCTGCAGGTCGAGCACCCGGTCACCGAGACGGTGACCGGGATCGACCTGGTGGAGCTGCAACTGCGGGTGGCGGCGGGGGAGCCGCTGCCGATCGCCCAGGTCGACGTCACGCTGTCCGGCCACGCGATAGAGGCACGGGTGTACGCCGAGGACCCGGCGCGCGGGTTCCTGCCCTCGGCCGGACGGGTGGTGGCGCTGCGCGAGCCGGCCGGCGCCGGCGTGCGGGTGGATTCGGCGTTGCTGCCGGGCTCGGTGGTCGGCACCGACTACGACCCGATGCTCGCCAAGGTCATCGCCCACGGCGCCGATCGGGCGGCTGCGCTTCGCCGCCTCGACGCCGCAGTCGGCGGCACCGTCGTGCTCGGGCTGCACACCAACGTCGGCTTCCTGCGCGGGTTGCTCGCCGACGCCGACGTCGCCGCCGGCCGACTGGACACCGGACTTGTCGAGCGACGTGCCGATGCGCTGTCCACAGTGGACGTTCCGGCCGACGTCTACCTGGCGGCCGCGATGTCGCAGTTGGCTCTGGCTGAGCCGGCCGGACCGGTCGTCGACCCGTTCGACCTGCCGGGGGGATGGCGGCTCGGTCAGCACGCGTGGCGGTCCTGGACGATGCGCGTCGGCGGCGGGGAGCCGGTGCAGGTGCGCGCCCGCGGACGGGCACCGGGCGCCGAGATAGCGCTCGGTGACGCGCCAGCGGTTCAGGCCGTCGTGTCGCGCAGCGGTGACGAGTTGGCGCTCACGACCGGCGGATCGACCGTTCGATGGATCTGGGCCGTCGCGGGCGGGCGGCTGTGGCTCGCGACCGCCGGTCGGGTCTGGGTGGTCGAGGAGCAGGACCGGTTGCAGGCGGCGCGGCACCGGGCGGCCGGCGCCATCGGGGGACCTGTCGTGTCCCCCATGCCCGGGACGGTCGTCGCCGTACGCGCCGCGGCCGGTGAGCACGTCACAGCCGATCAGCCATTGGTGGTGGTGGAGGCGATGAAGATGGAATATACGATCGCCGCCCCTGTGGACGGCGTACTCACCGAGCTGCGCGTCCACAGTGGACAGGCGGTCGCTATGGACGAGGTGCTGGCGGTGGTCCGCCCGCTCACCGAGCCGACGGGTGCGACAGCATGACGGGCCGTCCGGCGGTGCTGCCGCTTGACGGGCTCCCCCCGCGGGTCACGATCTATGAGGTCGGTCCGCGTGATGGGCTGCAGAACGAGTCCGCCGTCGTCCCGACCCGGGCCAAGGCCGAGTTCGTCCACCGGCTGGTCGGCGCGGGTCTGCGGGCCGTGGAGACGACCAGCTTCGTGCGCCCGACGTGGGTGCCGCAGCTCGCCGACGCCGATGCCCTGCTGCCGATGCTCGACCGGGTCGACGGGGTGCGCTATCCGGTTCTGGTGCCGAACGAGCGCGGGCTGGACCGGGCGCTTGCCCGTGGCGTGCAGGAGATCGCTGTCTTCGGGAGCGCCACCGAGACGTTCGCCCGACGCAATCTCAACCGTGACCTCGCCGGGCAGATCGAGATGTACACCCCGGTCGTCCGGCGTGCACTCGCCGCCGGCGTGCGGGTCCGCGCATACCTGTCGATGTGCTTCGGCGACCCGTGGGAGGGCGCGGTGCCGATCGCCCAGGTGGTCTCGATGGGCCGCGCGCTGCTCGACCTCGGCGCCACCGAGCTGTCCCTCGGTGACACGATCGGCGTGGGTACGCCCGGGCAGGTATCGGCGCTGCTGCGGGCATTCGGCGATGCGGGTGTGGACGCCGGCGCGCTGGCGGTGCATTTCCACGACACCTACGGGCAGGCGCTCGCCAACACGCTGGCCGCCCTACAGGGCGGTGTGTCCACAGTGGACTCCGCGGCGGGCGGCCTCGGCGGTTGTCCGTACGCCGAGAGCGCGACGGGCAACCTCGCGACCGAGGATCTGGTGTGGATGCTGACCGGGCTCGGCATCGAGACCGGCGTCGACCTCGATGTGCTGGTGCGGACGAGCGTCTGGATGGCGGGTCTGCTCGGCCGACCGAGCCCGTCGCGCGTCGTCCACGCCCTCGCCGGCTGAAGATCGTCGGCCGACACGTGACATGTTCGGCATACTATCAGTATGCTCGCTGGTATGACGACGGGGTCCATGACGACGATCAAGGTGCCGAAGTCTCTACGCGAACGGCTTTCTCGGGATGCCGCGCACGAGGGACTGACCGCTGCCAGCTTCATCGAGAAGCTCGTCGATGAGCACGACCGGGAGGATCGGTTCGACGCGGTGCGGCGCGCCTACGCGACAACGGATGCCGCCTACGCCGACGAGACCGCGGAATGGGACTCCCTGGCCAGCGACGGCCTGGACCCGTGAGGGACGCGCTGGTCCGTGGTTCGCTCGTATTGGTCAGCTTCGACCCGACCCAAGGGCATGAGCAGCGCGGCGCCCGCCCGGCCGTCGTCGTATCCAGCCCGCGGTACCTCTCGAGCGTCCGCGGCTTGGTGATCGTTGTGCCTATCACTTCGGTGGACCGCGGCTGGCCACATCACGTCCTCATCGGAGGAAACACGTCCGCGCTGCGAAAGCGCAGCTTCGCGATGACCGAACAACCGCGGACGATCTCCCAGGAGCGCATCCGGCGACATTCCGGGTCCGCCGACGAACGCACCCTGGCCGAAGTCGATCGGTGGCTCCGCGACTTCCTGGCGTTGTAGGTCACGGACTCCCTACCGACCACATGGTGCCGGTACCGCGGACTCACGCCACCATCGTCTCCCGATCGTTGGGGCCGTATCGTGTGGAACGGCTCGGCTTCCCAGCGGCGGCGG